>JBCCBY010000099.1:0-10018 GCA_039033795.1 Pseudomonadota bacterium
CAAATTCATCGCCAAAGTCACCCTGGACCTCAGTCGCAGGAGCCTCAGACGTCGCCGGATTGGTCACAGGAGGCGCGACCTGCGGAGCGGACCGCCAAGCTTCCGCCGGGGTTGGATCGGCAAGATCTGCGTCAATTGCTCCGGCATCAGAACTTTGGGAGGCACCGCCCGAGTTCGCCTCATCGGTCTGAGACGCGTAGACATCGTTGGGGTCAAAGTTCTGCCTCGACAATATTCCGAACATTCCCAAAGGTTCGTACGCGATTGTTTCAAAGATTCACCACTGCGCGATCGATGGCGCGTCGGGTGTCGATATCTCTGAAGCCATCCATACCCTGACACCGGACCTTGAAGATGGTGAACAAGCCGCCGAACAGCGCGTTCGTCGGCGGGACATCGGCTTGCCAGAAATGCTGATGCGGACGAACTACAATTTCTCCACCCGGCCATTCCACGCAATGAACGTGTCGCGCCGTCTGGCGCCTGGCGCACTGAAGTGGGCCTCGGGCATCACCAGGGGCGAGTTTGGGCTTCTCAACACAAAAGTTCCGCGGACGCGCTTTAATGGTCAGGTCACGCCGCACCGCGTGTTCGAGGCCGTGACGTTTGATCTCAAGAAAATCAAACAGATCCGCCAGCTTGTTCCGGGGTCCACCGTCAATGACGCCGTTCTCGCCATCGTTGGCGGGGGAATGCGCCGATACCTCAAGGCCAAAGACGAGCTGCCTGCGGACAGCTTGATCGCCATGGCACCGGTCTCTGTTCGTTCGAGGGACGAAAAAAACTCGCTGGGCAACCAAGTCTCTGCCCTGTCTATCCCTGTCGGAACCCATATTTCCGATCCGTTGACCCGCTTGCGGTTCACCCATGAGGAGGCAGGCAAGCAAAAAGCCATGTCAAACGCCGTGGGCGCACGGGAGCTGTCCGAAGCGGCAAAGCTCTCACCGATGATGGTCTCCGGTATTTCGACCCGCCTCTATTCCCGCCTCGGCCTCGCCAATCGTATTCGCCCGATGTTCAACATGGTCGTAACAAACGTTCCGGGTCCGCAGGTTCCGCTTTATATGGCTGGCGCCCAGATGGTAAATTCGTTCGGCATCGGCCCTGTCATGGACTCGATGGGCCTCTTCCAAGCGGTCACCAGTTATTGTGGTCAAGTGAGCATCGCCATCACCGCTTGTCGTGAAATGATGCCCGATCCGTCCTTCTACGCAGCATGTCTGCAAGAATCCTTCGAGGAGTTGCTCGAAGAAGCCACCAAGCATGAGGATCAGGCAAAAAAAGCGGACCTTGTCGATGCGCCGTTGGTCAGCAGTGATGTGCCTGCATCACCGCCAAACCCTGAAGCCTCTTCTTCGGTGCACTGACGGGAAAATCAGAGATCATGGCTCAACTGATAGCAAACAACATCGAGATTGAAGTCGAGGACCACGGGGATCCATCAAACCCGGCTGTGCTCTTGATCATGGGTCTCGCTGCTCAGTTGACCTTGTGGCCACCTGCGTTGATCCAGCATCTCGTGGATGAGGGCTATCGAGTCATCGCCTTCGATAACCGCGATGTCGGTCTCTCGAAAAAACTGCACACCAAACGAGCACCCAAACCGCAACTGATGATACTGGCTGGCCGTTTGGGGCTGAACGGTCTCGCGCCTTATCGGCTCAATGACATGGCGGCCGACGCGGTCGGCGTTCTGGATGCATTGAACGTGAAGGACGCGCATGTTGTTGGCGCTTCGATGGGTGGAATGATCGCCCAAATCATGGCCGCCGAACATCCAACGAGGGTCAAAAGCCTCACCGCTTGGATGAGTTCCACCAACAACCCAAAGCTTCCGGCTGCTGACCCATCGATTTCAAAAGCTGTGTTGAATGCACGGACACGTGCTCACTCGCAAACCGATTTGATCGATCAGACAACAGCTCTTTGGACGTTGATCGGAACAAAGAACAGCGGCGTGGATCCTGAAGAGATGCGCAAGCGGGTGACGGTATCGCTTGAGCGTTGCAATTACCCAGCGGGCATTCGTCGCCAAATTGCAGCCATTGTTGCGACGGGCGATTTGCGGTCGTGGACACGGAAAATTTCCGCACCGACCTTGGTGATCCATGGATCAGCAGACCCCTTGGTTCCGCACCCAGCTGGCGAAGACATTGCTGCCAATATCAAGGGCTCGCGGTTCGAGCTTTTGGAAGGGATGGGACACGATGTGCCGCCTTCCCACTTGCCACAAATCAATCAGCTCATCGCGGATCATTTCCGCGCTGTTGAGGAGAACGCCGCCTCCATCCAAGCGGCATAATGACGACAAAGAACCCTAAAGGAGTCAAACCAATGACAGACGAAAAAGAGAACATCGAAGACGTCGTGGCTGCAACAGAAAGCACCGTAGACGAATCTATTGAAGCCGCAGCAGCTGAAGCTGTTGAGGCCGAAGCTGACGAAGAAGCTGTGGAATCGATTTTCAAGCGCATTCAAGCTGGCTTTAAAGACGCTGGTGCAGCCCTCGCTGATTCCGGCACGATCATGGGCGATAAGCGCCGTGAAGTCCTGATGACGATGCTCGAGAATGCCCAGGAGAACACCGACGCAACCTTCACTGCTCTGCGTCAAGCGATGGAAGCGGAATCCTTCACCGATTCGCTCCGTATTCAGCGCGACGCTCTGCGTGAAGGTATTGAGCGCAACGTCTCGCAAGTCCGGAATGTGACCTCTCTCACCGCCGAAGGTAGCAAAGAAAGCATTGCTCCGGTGCGCGAGTATTTTGGTCAGCTTCGGGAAAAAGTCCGAGGCACTGCGAACGCCTAAGCCACTCCACCTCCTCCCGGAGTGGTCAAGGTCCTGCCGGCGCTTGGGTCAGCCCAGCGCCGGCCTTTTTTTGCTCTGATGGAAGAACAGGGCCGACCATAGAGCCAGCCCCTTACTGATTTTAGTGATACTCATGACCACTTGATGGGAACGCTGCCCGGCGCCACATCGACGCCTTGCGATCGAATGGCGACCATTCATTCTCAGGCAGCGCCAGGCGATCAGCGATGGCAAAGTAGACGATGGGGTTCACACCCAAGCCGCAGTGGCTGGCATAGACTTCAATATTGTCCGTGGTCTTTCTTTTGGGTTCAATGCACCCGCGCCAATGAACGATACCATCCGTCTTTGTAAAGATTGATGTCGATGGCACATCAGCTGGCGGTTCGGACAGCCTCTCCATAATGTCCTGCATATAGGTTGGCATCGCAACCTGCCCGGCGACTTGGTTGTAGAGCCAAGAGATGGTGGACGCCTCAACCTTGCCAGAAAGCGGGCTGCCCAACGTGATCACCTGGCGGATTTGATCGGGAAATTGTTTCGCAAGCTCCCGCGCCATCACCCCGCCAAGGCTCCAGCCGACAAGCGAAACCTTTCGGCCTGAGCGTTGGTAGGCGGTGTGAACCTTGTCAGCCAGCAACTCGAAATTACCTCCGGTTGAGCCGGGGCCAAAGTTTCTTCCCAGCTCCCAACCAAAGGTCTCATAGCCTTTGCTCGAGATAAAACGCCTTAAAAAGCTCGTCGCGCGATCACTCGTCAAAAATCCCGGACAAACGATGACCGGATGGCCATCACCCGAGGGTGCCGCCTTGAGCGGAACCTCAGCAACCGGAAGAAGGGACAGCTCACTCAGGGCGCGCCCTGCTTCTAATAGAGCCAAGGAAAAAGATGGTCGGCCAAAGCTGGCAACGGTTTCAGACATGGTGCACCTAACAATTGCGCAAGTCGTTCTGACGAGATTCTAGGGCAATTATATGGCAAGTACAGGCCCAGTATCAAAAATAAAACACGCTGCAGCGCAGCAATTCTAGGGAACTACCGCACTGCAACATGGACTATTTAACTTTCAGTAGAGCCAATCGTTAATCGACAGAGCATTTTACTAGACGACTGAATCCAGACCATACGCAGAAAGTTGCGCGTGCATGCGCTCGACGTCGCACGACAAGATAACAATGTCGTGGGTTTCTCCGTCCCGATCCATCACTTGATCTTTGAGAAGCGCCTCACCTCGGAAACCAAGCTCCTCAAAAATGGTGACCGCGCCCTGTTGATCGACGGTCATTTGCGCGGAGAGTTTTTTAAGATCCTTCTCAAGAGCCATCACAAAGCACTCTTGGATCAAAATCCGCCCGAGCCCTTTGGTTCGCATGGTTTTGCCCACCAAGACACGCATCTCGCCCCAATGCGGAGACCAAGACAGCGGGTCTTGGAAAAGCGCAGCGCAGCCCACAACCTCACCCCCATCAGTAGCAAGAACAGTCTTGATGTGCCCCTTTTCGTTCGCCCGCATCCAGGCAGCGATCACTTTCGCATTGGTGATATCACGCGGCATATAGAGCAGGTCATGCGGAGGAAGGCCTCTCGCAAAAGCAAGCACATCTGCCTCATCCGCGGGCGTCATCATGCGCAAATTCAGAATATGCTCTTCACACGTGACAGATGTCGGGTAACGCTCTGATTTATTCGTCATTATACAGACCTTACTGAAAGCCAATCATCGAGTTTCGGCCAGAGGCGTCGTACGGCGTTCGGGCCTGCGACCAGACTAATGTGGCCGCCCTTCATAACAAGTTCTTCTTTATCGGACGAGCCCACAAGTTCCACCAACGCCGCACTGGCGCCACTTGGAATGATATGATCGTGCTCGGCAATAGCATGGAGAAGTGGAACCTTAATATTTGATAGTTTGGCGCTTTTCCCGCCAACCACCAAATCACCATTGTAAAGCTTGTTGCCGCGCATCAGCTCTTCGGTGACCTGCTTGAAATACCGTCCGGTGAGGGGGAGCGTTTCATTCGCCCAACGGTCGAACTTGCGATACGAATCAACAAATTGATCGTTCCACAGATTATCCCACAAGTCGATCCGACCCGTAAGACGGCTGGTGGGTCGAAGCATGTCGAAGGACGACATGATCAAATCAGCAGGGATGTTCCCCACCATCTCGACCAAACGGTCGACATCGAGACTGTTTTTATCGGACCAGGCGTTAAAAAGCCCCATCTCGTGCCAATTGATCGGCGTGGTGAAACAGATGAGGTTCTTGAGCGGGCCTTCTGGGTGCGTTGCAGCATAGATCGTCGATAAGACACCGCCCATACAGTAACCAATGGCTGTGACGTCGTCCTCGCCCGTCTTGTTGCGGATCTGCTCAATACACGAAGGAATGAAGTCCTGGGTGTAGTCATCCAGCCCGAGGTTTTTCTCCTCTGGCCGCGGCGCATCCCAGTCAATCATGAACACGTCATACCCGCTTTTCACGAGAAACTCGACGAGACTACCGCCTGGCGTGATATCCATGACGTAGCCGCGGTTGGTGGTCGCCATCACCAACAAGACGGGAACGCGGTAAATCTCGTCTGCCTGCGAATGGTAATGATAGAGATTGAGCGTGCCGCGTTTGTAAATGGTCTCTTTTGGCGTGAGCCCCACGGGAGGCGCCGTCGATGCAAAATACTCAACACCCTTAATGTTACGCTGAATGGTGCGGTTGACCATTTTCCGCATACGCTTTGTCAGCGCTTCCTTGGTTTCAACTTCAGTTGACATGGTGATGGTCGTCCAGTTCGCGTCGCGATGACGTCTTTACGTGTCTTGGCTTGTCTTCGCAGCCGGTTTTTTGGTGCGTGGTGGTCCGCCGGCAGGCCGTGCTGCGTCTTCCGGTGTGATGCGCTGCAACAGAGCCTCAATGCGCACCAGGCGTTCGTCCATTGTCATGACACGCTCGGCCAACGCGTTGATATCTTCCCTACTCGGCATATTAAACAGCGCCAGTTGCCGGGCCATGTGACTGCTCATGCCCTTTTGCACGCGCATCTGCACAGAAGAGGCCGCATTGGCGGTTTTGGAAAACTCTTCCGTTCCCATCAGCGCTGTGCTGATAGACTCAACTCTAGCTTCGAGCTTGGCGATCGCATCGCGGATGCCATTACCAGCGTCGTTGGTGCTTCGACCACTCATGGTCAGCCTCCCATCAATCGTTTTTTTTACTCTCATCGCACAGATCAGACTTGGCAAGACATAGCGCAATATTCGTTGATGCTTCCCATACCGGCCCTTCCACGTATAGAGTCGCGAAAAAAAATGCGTTTGGGAGCCGGTCCATGACCAAAGTATTCGATTTCACGGTCCACCGGATCGTGGGACAGAACCAGTCGATTGCTGCCTGTGCAGGTGGCCGCCCCTTGTTTCGGAACTGCAGAAAGGTGCAGACAAACGCAAACACCTGGGTTGTGCGCCGATGCGCGCGCCAACAGTATCCAGAAGGTCTGACGAGCCGCCGCACAACAAGGCTCGCAGCATAAGCGACGACGGGGAGAGGAACATGGCAACAAAGACCATCGAGCGGACCATTCCGCAACCATCGGGCAAGCCTGTTGTTGGAAACGCCTTCACGCTTGATAGTGAGGCGCCTTTGCAAGGAATGATGGCCCTCACCCGCGAGCAAGGCCCGATCTTTCAGCTCGATATTTTAGGAAAGCCACTGATTGTTGTGTCAGGGGCGGAGTTGGCGCGGGAGCTGTTTGACGAGAAACGCTTCGATAAAGCCGTACGCGGTCCATTACGAAAAGTGCGAGTAATTGGCGGCGACGCTCTGTTCACCGGGTACACGCAAGAACCAAACTGGTCGAAAGCTCATAATATCCTGCTGCCCACCTTTAGTCAGAGGGCAATGGTTAATTACTTGCCGATGATGATCGATGTCGCCGATCAATTGGTCCAAAAGTGGGAACGACTGAACGCGGATGATGAGATCGACGTTGTCCATGACATGACCGCGGTGGCCCTTGATACTGTTGGTATCTGCGGGTTTGGCTATCGGTTCAATTCCTTCTATCGGCAAGATTTTCACCCTTATATCGACGCGCTGGGCCGGACGCTTGAGACTTGCATGGTCCAACGGGGCCTGCCGTTCGAGCACGTGATGCTCCGTAAGCGGCTTGAGCAGCTCGCGAACGACGCCGATTATATGAACAGTCTGGTTGACGACATCATTCGTGAGCGTCGCCGGAGTGGCGACCGATCACACAATGACCTGTTGAACTATATGATCGAAGGCGTTGACAAAACCACGGGAGAAAGCCTGTCTGACGAAAATATTCGTTATCAGATCAATACGTTTCTGATTGCCGGCCATGAGACCACATCGGGATTGATGGCGTTTACCTTGTGCTTTCTCTTGAACCACCCAGACGTTTTGGAAAAAGCCTATGCTGAGGTCGACCGCGTGCTGGGTCGAGACATTGCGGTGGCACCCACTTATGCCCAGGTCAATCAGCTCGAATACATCCGTATGATCTTGTTTGAATCGCTGCGCCTATGGCCAACGGCGCCTGCGATTGGTTTTTATCCTTATAAAGACGAAATGTTGGGCGGAAAATACCCGATCAAGAAAAACCAATTTGTCACGATGCTGACATTGATGCTGCATCGGGATAAGTCTGTCTGGGGCGAAAACGCAGAATCGTTTGATCCGGAGAACTTTAGCAAGGAGGCTGAACGCGAGCGTCCTGCGTGGGCCTACAAACCTTTTGGTAATGGTCAAAGAGCCTGCATTGGCCGTCAATTCGCCATCCAAGAAGCCATCTTGGTGATGGGTATGATCCTTCAGCGCTTCCAGTTGGTCGATCACAACAATTACGAGCTCAAGATCAAAGAGACACTGTCAATTAAGCCGGACAATTTCAAAATGAAAGTCCGCTTACGTCCTGATCTCACACGAAGTGCGCTTGTTCCTGTCGGAGAAGTTGCCGAGGCAGACGGTGACGCCCCAGAAAATGCGCAACGCCCGAAACACGGCACGAAACTCTATGTTCTTTATGGATCGAACCTTGGAACAACCGAGGCCTTTGCAAGGGACATCAGTCAGTCAGGTGAGCTCAACGGATTTGACACGGTGCTTGCACCCCTTGACGATTTTGCCAATGGCTTGCCGACCGACGGAGGCGTTGTCATTGCATCGGCGTCGTACAACGGCGCCGCTCCCGACAACGCCGTGCGCTTTGTCGAGTGGTTAGAAAACGCCAACCCAGGTGACGCAGATGGTGTGCAGTACACGGTTTTTGGCTGCGGAAACCGGGACTGGGCCGCGACCTATCAGGACGTCCCTCGCCTTATCGACGAACGCCTGGAACAGTTGGGTGCAAAACGCATCGTCAGCCGCGGCGAGGCCGATGCCAGAGAGGATCTTGATGGTCAGTTCCATGAATGGTTCGACCCGCTCTGGCAATCGGTCGGTGAGGCACTGGGCCTTCAGGTCGATTTTGGTGCGAAAATTCAGGCACAACCGCTCTATGATGTCGAGGTCGCCGAGAGTGTCACCGGCAACCCGGTGGCCAACCAAGCCGGCGCCATGCCGATGCGCATCGTCGACAATCAGGAACTCCAGAACCGTGGCGGGGACCACCCATCACCGCGATCAACCCGTCATGTCGAAGTCGAGTTGCCCGAAGGTGTCTCCTACGAGCCTGGCGATCACCTTTGTGTGGTTCCCGTCAACCATAACGAGCTGGTGAAACGGCTGTTGAACCGGTTCGGTTTTGACGACGATTCCCACGTCCGCATCAACGTTACCGGCGGCCGACGTAGTCCGTTCCCGAACAATTCGACCTTTAGTGTGAAGCGTCTTGCCGATGTCTTTGGAGAGTTGCAGGCGGTGGCCAGTCGGAAGGACGTCGGTATTCTGGGTGAACACACCCGTTGCCCAGACACAAAGAGAAAGCTGGAGGCACTGGCCGCACCAGCGTCAGGGGACACGGACCTTTACCGAACCGAGGTCTTTTTGAAGCGTAAATCGGTGTTTGATTTGCTCGAAGAGTTTCCAGCATGCGAACTGCCGTTCGCGGTGTTCTTGGAAATCACCCAATGGATGTCTCCACGCTACTACTCAATCTCGTCATCGCCGAGCGCCAATTCACGGACATGCTCAATCACGGTTGGGGTGGTTGAAGGACCAGCGCGGTCCGGTAATGGCATCTATCGCGGCGTGTGCTCAAACTATCTTGCCAACGCGCGGCCGGGTGACGTCATCCAAGCCGTTGTTAAGCCGCCATCAGCAAAATTCCGTCTACCCGAGGATGCTTCCCAACCCATGATCATGGTCGGGCCTGGGACAGGACTGGCGCCGTTTCGAGGGTTTATCCAAGAACGCCGTGCGCTCAAGGATAAAGGGGTGGCGCTCGGGCAAGCAATGCTGTTCTTTGGTTGTCGCCGCTCCGATGAAGACTTCATCTATGCTGATGAACTAAAAGCAGCGCATGATGAAGGCCTGATCGATCTGCATACTGCTTTTTCTCGCGAGAGTCCTGATCGAATCTACGTTCAAGACGTGATCAGAAGCCAAGGCGCTGCTGTTTGGGCATTGCTGGAAGAAGGCGCGGCGATCTATGTCTGCGGCGATGGCGCTGCGATGGAGCCAGAAGTCAAACGCGCGCTGACAACGCTCTATGCACAGAACAAAGACGTCGAGTTTGAAGTCGCCAACAATTGGATGGAATCGATGTCCAAAGAGGGCCGTTACGTCCTCGACGTCTGGGCCGGAGGATAACCAGCCCAGACTCTTCATCTTAGACATAGACTGCCGGAATTTTCTCCGTCAGCCACGCACGGATCGCCGCGTTGAGGTCGTCGGCTTTTTCTTGCGCG
Organism: Pseudomonadota bacterium; assembly: GCA_039033795.1. GTDB lineage: Bacteria > Pseudomonadota > Alphaproteobacteria > Caulobacterales > Parvularculaceae > Parvularcula. The sequence goes on from JBCCBY010000099.1 coordinate 9,676, forward strand.
ACCCAATGTCCTGATTCGATTGTCACCTCTGACAGGTCAGCGCAGTATTCCCGCATGGGCGCCGTCAAAGCCGGGTTCGATGTTGCGCATATTGGATCATAAGTCGCGTGCACGAACATAACCGGCATCATCAACCTCCATGAGGCCTTTGCTTTTTCAGCGTACGCTGCGTTTGACGCAAGGTTCACATACCAGCTGTCCGGCGCAGTGAAGCCATTGCGGCCCAGTGCATCAATGTAAACCGCGGCCTCATCATTGGAAAGGACCCGGGTGTCCAACGGGAACAGTGGAGGACCCATCCCGTTTGGACCAAACCACCCTCCCCGGGCTGACGTCGTTGCCG
>JBCCBY010000100.1:0-10012 GCA_039033795.1 Pseudomonadota bacterium
CACCCATGACAGGGTTTTTGAGGTGGAAGACAATGATGTCTATTGGTGTACCGCAGATGTGGGTTGGGTGACGGGCCACAGCTATATTGTTTACGGACCACTTGCCAACGGCGTCACCACACTGATGTTCGAAGGCGTCCCCACCTATCCCGATGTGTCTCGCATGTGGCAAGTGGTTGATAAACATAAGGTGGCGCAGCTTTACACGGCACCGACGGCCATTCGAGCGTTGATGCGCGAGGGCGAGGAACCGGTGACATCCACCAGTCGCGCCTCCTTGAAGCTTCTCGGAACCGTCGGCGAACCAATCAATCCTGAGGCTTGGCGCTGGTACCATGACGTGGTCGGCGAGGGGCGATGCCCAATCGTCGACACGTGGTGGCAGACTGAGACAGGCGGTGTCCTGATTTCACCATTGCCCACCGACCCTATGACCAAACCAGGCGCGGCAACCAAGCCGATGCCGGGGATCTCCGCTGCACTTGTCGACACCGAGGGACACGTCCTCGACGGAGCGGCCGAAGGAAATTTGATCTTGACCCAGAGTTGGCCTGGACAGGCACGGGGTGTTTGGGGTGATCAACAGCGCTTTATCGATACCTATTTCAAAACCTATCCGGGACGTTACTTTACTGGCGACGGTGCACGACGTGATGAGGGCGGTGATTACTGGATCACAGGCAGGGTCGATGATGTCCTTAATGTCAGTGGGCACCGTATGGGAACAGCTGAAATCGAAAGCGCGCTTGTGGCCCATGCCGATGTCGCTGAGGCTGCTGTGGTTGGTTATCCCCACGACATTAAAGGGCAAGGTGTGCACTGTTATGTGATCCTTAAGCAAGGTGTTGAACCGAGTGATGCTTTGTCCAAAGAACTGCAAAAGCACGTGCGAACGGAGATCGGTCCTGTGGCAACACCTGATCGCGTTCAGCTCGCGCCAGGCCTGCCAAAAACCCGGTCAGGTAAGATCATGCGGCGGATCTTGAGGAAGATTGCTGAGGGACAGCCCGATCAGCTGGGCGACACATCAACTCTTGCCGAGCCGCAAGTGGTCGGTGGCCTGATTGATGGTGCTAAGGCTTTCTCACCCGGTGTTTAACTCTGGCGTCAACGCAATGTCGTCGCACATTGCCATCAGTTGTGCCGTGTCGAACGGTTTGCGGTGATAAATCGTCGACGGGGCGCTAAAGGCTGGCGACTCGGGCAAGGAAGACAGCACGATAAGCGGTATGTCGCGGGTGGTGCGGTAGTGTTTTAGTTCCATAAACACCGACGTGCCGGACATCATGGGTAGACCGCGATCGAGGATGATCAAATGGGGCCGATCGTTCCAGATCGACGCCACCGCTGCCACTCCATCTCGAGCAATTTCAACATCATAGGCGCGCCGGGTGAGCTCTGCATAAAGAAGGTCTGCGACATCGGGGTCATCTTCAATGATCACGATTCGTCCTTTGAATCGCTTCCTTCGTGCCCAGAGGAAAGAGATATTGGTACCCCAAAGCCCACCGTTCTTTGAGCGCGGTACCAAATTGTTGTCTTCGATGTCATCAATCGCGGACGTTAACGCGAGCAGCGCCAAGCGAAGTGCTTCTGCATCCATTGATCCGACCAAAGCGCGACCAACGGCGTTTTCCGTTGCAAAGGCAGCCGCACTGATATGGTGAAATCCGTAGGTTCCGCCTGAACCTGCCAAGTGGTGGGCGCAGGCTTTGATCGACAGCTGCGCCTCCGTCGTCAGGCTTCCATCATCGAGCGCTGCAATCCATGAGGCCAACAACGGCCGCGTCGACTGGAGCCGACTGACATAGCGTTTGCGCAAGGTATCAAAGGACCAACTGGATGCAGAGGCGTAACGACCGATCATTGGCCCCGCCATTTCTTGGATTGTGGCCATCCTTTGTCGGGCACAACTGCGGACCTGTTGGTGCTGACCACATCCTCAGCGTGTGCAATGAAAGACATACTCAATGGTGTTCTCGCTCCACCATCGTCAGCGATTGACGATCTTTTCTCCAAGTTAAATGAACCATTACCACTAAATCTTCCGTGAAGGGAGAAGGCTCATTTTCCGTTTTGATGGTGTCTGCAATCTGATGATTGTCCCTAACCAGACGTCAACCATAGCAACTTAAGGTCGTGTCTATCTATTGGCGCCGTGGCGATAGCACACCAACGGAAAAAGACCCATGCTGACGATATTAGCCTCCTTTCTTTTTGCTGGAGCATCATTGAGTCTCGTGGCGTGGATCGCCTTTCAGTCCGAGCGGGAAAGACTAAAAGAGAGCCATGTTGACCACAATGAGCAGCAGGCAACCATGGCGCGCGCATCGGTTCAGGATATGCGACAACCTCTCAACAGTATCGCTGGCCTTGTGAATGGTCTGCAGACGTCACTTCGGAAGGCTTCGATTGGTCAGGACGATGTCTCGGGCAAGCTTGATCTGTCTTTGCGGGAGTTGAACGAAGCGCTTCAGCGTGCCTTGGCGGTCTTTGAGTTGGCTGATGACGATCGCGACCTTCACCTTTCGCCTATTGATATACGCACCGAGATCAAGCTTTTAATCCGTAAAAGGAACAAAAGCCTTCTAAAGGCTAAATCGGATGTCAAGATCGTCGCTGGTTACATTCCAGAATTCTGGATCGAGACCGATCTTGATCGCTTTTCTGAGTGCATCGGCGTCTTGCTGGATCAAGCGATCGCACAGACCAAAGAAGGAAACATCCGGGTCACCGTTGCAACAGAAGAGCAACGAAATGGACAATACCGTGTGGCTGTCGCCGTTAAAGACAATGGCCGCGGCATGGATCAACGCCGTGCACGGTCGTTCTTTAATCCCGTCGAGTACGAAGACAATCCTGAACTCCGTGGTCTACCGGCGTCAATGCTATCACTCAATCTCGCGGCGAGGTCAGCCACGCGGCTTGGCGGCTCAATGATGGCGAAGAGTTGTGTGGGGATTGGAACAACGTTTATTTTCAGTATACGCGCCAATTCCTGTGCGCCAGTGGAAGACCAGAGCGCCGATACCGACCGACCAGGACGCAGTTTTGAGCATCCGAATTTCGACCAATTGTCCGTTCTTCTGGTGGACGACAATGAGATTAATCTCTTTGTGCTGCAGGAATTTATTATGCCGCTGGGGTTTGGGCGTGTGGTGACCGCGGGCGGCGGACAGAAAGCGATCGACCGAGCCTTGGCTGAGCCGTTCGATTTGATTTTGATGGATCTGGCCATGCCGTCGGTGGATGGGTTTGCGGCGGCAGCCCGCATTCGCGAGGGCGGGCCCAGCGAGTCAGCGCCGATTATCGCTGTTTCCGGCATGCCGATCAGCGCGGACAGTGCTGATCTTAAAAAGGCTGGTATCGATGGGTTTGTTCCAAAACCCGTCGTCAACGGTGACCTTCTCGCGGCAATCCTCAGTGTTCTTGAAGACGCCATGCGTCACGCTGATGAGCGAAGGGCGGACACGGAGCATGACGCCGCCGGCCGCCTTCGCCTCGCAGCTGGCTAAGCGACCGCTTGCTTGGCTGCTTTATACTCCGCAGCAAGCTCATTCACATAGTCTGCGATCGGGCGAACCGATTTGACGCTGCCCACGCCTTGCCCGGCACCCCAAATGTCTTTCCAGACCTTGGCGGAGGATTCCCCGCCCGACTTGAAGTTCATGGTCGAGAGGTCGCCTTCGGGAATGTTTTTGGGATCCATCCCCGCCGCCTCAATCGATGGCCCAAGATAATTGCCGTGCACGCCCGAAAAATAATTCGTGTAGACGATGTCTTCCATCGATCCCTCGACAATCCCCGTTTTGTAAGGATCGGGCGCGTTGGCCTCGTCGGTCGCGATAAAGGCGGTGCCGATGTATCCAGCATCGGCGCCCATGGCTTGTGCCGCTAGAACGCCGCGACCCGTGGACATTGAACCAGACAAAAGGATGGGTCCGTCAAACCACTCGCGCACTTCTTCAACGAGCGCAAAAGGCGACAGCGTGCCCGCATGCCCACCCGCGCCGGCCGCAACGAGGATCAGGCCATCGGCACCTTTCTCGATCGCCTTTTTCGCAAAAGTGTTGTTGATCACATCATGGAAGCAGAGGCCGCCATAGCTTTGGGTGGCCTCGAACACTTCCGGCCGGGCGCCAAGGGAGGTGATGGCCAAGGGCACCTGGTGCTTCACCGTCACCTCAAGGTCGTGCATCAGCCGATCGTTCGAGCGATGGACGATGTGGTTCACAGCATAGGGCGTGCCGGCTTCTTTGATCTCGTCCAGCCATTCGGTGAGGGCCTCTGCTGGCCGGGCATTGAGCGCCGGAAAAGAGCCGACAATCCCTGCTTCGCATTCGGCGCGGACCAACTTTGGTCCTGAGACGATGAACATAGGCGCAGCGACGACGGGCAGGGCCATGGTCGACATCAATTCATTGAAGTATGCGCGGGCGTCTTTGGGGCTACGTTTGGCCATGGGTCAGAACTCCAGATTGCTGGTTCTGTCCTCCGGTCTTTAGCGCGCAGGAGCAAGACTTGTGCATGGCGATGCGGCGTCCTGCCCTCGCGCTTGTGATCGAGGGCATCGATCGAGCCTAAGTTCGGCAAGCATCCAATTGATGTTGACGCTCAATCCGCTGTCAGCTACCCGCCCCATCGCACCGGGGCACGAGAACCTCGGGTCAAAAAGGCAAGTCACTTGAGAACTTAGCGGAGCAAAGCTATGAATTACGCAGTCATCAAGACTGGCGGGAAACAATACCGCGTGAAATCGGGCGACGTGATCAACGTCGAGAAGCTCGAAGGTGAAGCGGGCGATACCGTGAAACTCGACGATGTTCTGATGCTTGGCGGCGATAACGTGAAAGTTGGCGCCCCACTCGTCGAAGGCGCATCGGTGGATGCTGAAATCGTCGAGCAAACCCGCGCGCCAAAGATTGTTGTCTTTAAGAAGCGTCGCCGCCAGAACTATCGCCGGAAAAAGGGTCATCGCCAAGAAATGACGACCCTCAAAATCAACACCATCAACGCGTAACCCACGCGAAGGAGCATTCGAGATGGCCCATAAAAAAGCAGGCGGCTCCTCGCGCAACGGTCGCGATTCAGAGTCGAAACGCCTTGGCGTTAAAAAATACGGCGGCGAAGCCGTCGCCCCCGGTAACATCATTGTTCGCCAACGCGGCACGAAGGTGAAACCAGGCACCGGCGTTGGCCTTGGCAAGGACCACACGATTTTCGCGAAAATTGCCGGTCACGTGAAGTTCCGCACCACAACAGGCGACCGCAAAGTCGTCTCCGTCGAGCCGGCGCAGGCCGCGGAGTAATTGCCGGGCCATCGTCCGGCGGAAAGCCGAACGGGCCATGCCGCATACGATCAGAACAGAACGTTTCGTTCTTCAGCCCATGGGCCTGCGTCACGCGCGGGCCCTTTGGCATGAGGTACGCGACTATGAGGTGCTGCGGAACACCAGCCTCTGGCCTCACCCTCTTAGCTATGCCCACACTGTCTTTATGGTCAGTAAGCTGAAAGCAATGATCGCAACGGACCCTGTCTTTGCCGTTATCAAAGATGGAGAACTCACAGGATCGATTGGCCTCCATGAGAGGCAAAAGGGCGTCTTCACCATTGGCTATATGCTTGGACGCCGGTTTTGGGGGCAGGGCATCGCCTCTGAAATCGTTCCCGCTGTGTGCAGCTTTGGGTTCCGGCAGTTGCGCATCGACCATATCTTGGCCGAAGTCTATGTCGACAATATCGGGTCTGAACGTGTCCTGACGAAGCATGGCTTCCGCAGGCGACCCGGGACGACCATGGGTTACTCCACAGCCCGGGGCCATGGGTTCCCGATCACCACTTGGGATCTGACGGTGGGGGATCTCCTGCGATGAAATTTTTGGATCGTACAAAGATCTATGTGAAGGCGGGCGACGGCGGCAATGGTGCGGCCAGTTTCCGCCGTGAGAAATATATCGAGTTCGGCGGCCCTGACGGTGGTGATGGCGGGCGCGGCGGTCATGTGATTGCGCGCGCCACGGACAGTCTTAACACACTGATCGACTACCGGTACCAACAGCATTTCAAAGCAAAAAGCGGCAAAGGTGGCGCAGGACGCCAGCGCACCGGCGCGGGCGGTGATGACATTATCATCGATGTGCCCACAGGAACCGAGATCTATGAGGAAGACGAAGACACGCTGATCGCCGACCTTGATCATCCCGGTGCGGAGGTCCTCCTTGCCAAGGGCGGCAATGGTGGTTTCGGGAACCTACGCTTTAAAACATCGACCAATCAGGCGCCGGACCGGGCCAATCCGGGTCATCCTGGAGAGGAGCGGACCGTTTGGCTTCGGCTCAAACTGCTGGCTGATGCTGGCCTGGTGGGCCTACCGAACGCGGGGAAGTCGACCTATTTATCCGTGGTCTCGGCGGCAAAGCCGAAAATCGCGGATTATCCGTTCACCACGCTTGTTCCCCAATTGGGTGTTGTGCGTCTTGGTCCAGGGCAGAGCTTCGTTCTTGCTGACATTCCGGGATTAATTGAAGGCGCGCACCAAGGTGCGGGAATTGGGGATCGGTTCCTTGGTCATGTCGAGCGCTGTGCGGTTCTGATCCATCTTGTCGACGGTGGTTCGGAAGACCCGGTTGCGGACTACCACACCGTGCGCGGTGAAATAGAAGCTTACGGCCAGGGCCTCGAAGATAAGCCAGAACTGATTGCCCTGACCAAGTCAGACACAACGGATGCGGATCTTTTAGAGGAGCACCGCTCTGAGCTCTCAGCGCGAACCGGCAAGACCGTCTACATCATCTCCGCGGTCACCGGCGCTGGCATGGCGCCGGTTCAAACCGCCGCTTGGGATGCTGTCGCTGCGTTCCACCAAAAAGAAATCGAGACGGCATCGCTTGCCATCAATGATGGCTGGCAGCCCTAAACGGGCACCTCGGGTGAGAACTGCCCCTGCTTGCGATAGCGGAAAAGATAGCTTGGCAACACCGCTTCCATCGTCTCCGGCGTGATGCCCAGATCTGTGAAGGTCTTAACACCACCCTCACTTACCACATTGTCCGTCTTCAGAAGCTTCACCTGATCCTCCGTGATCGGTGCTTGAACAAAAGGAACGCGACTGACGGTATCTCCCACCGATCCCATCAAGGACGCAACCGGAAACGGCAGGGGCACCAACAGCCTTGAGCGTCCAACAACCTTGAGCATCAACCGCAACAGCTCCTTAAAGCTCATCACTTCAGGGCCACCGAGTTCAAATGTATCGCCTCGCCCAGCGCCGGTTTCAATCAACTGCACAATCGCATCGGCGACGTTGTCGACATAGACCGGCTGGAACTTGGTGTGACCACCGCCAATCAGCGGCAGCGCCGGCGCGATCCGTGCCATCGCCGCAAACCGATTGAAAAAATCATCCTGCGGACCAAAAACGATCGATGGTCGAACGATCGTTGCTGTCGGGATTAAGTCGAGCGCTGCCTTCTCGCCTTCCGCCTTGGTCCGGGCATAGACACTTTCGCTGGTCGCACTGGCCCCAATCGCCGAGACATGAATGAAATCTTCGATCCCGACACGCGCTGCCTCCTGCGCGACATTGCGTGACCCGAGGGACTGCACACCTTCAAACGTGTTTTTCCCCACGGGCGCCAAAATGCCGACGAGGTTGACCGCAGCGTCCGCGCCTGCGAGCGCGTCAGCCACCGATGTCCGGTACCGCACATTGGCCTGAAAGATCTGCACTTGGCCGACAGCACCCATGGGGTTCAGGAAGTTGGCTTCCATGGGGTGGCGAACAGCTGCTCGGACCCGATGCCCCTGCTTGCAAAGCTCTCGGACCACATGGCGACCCAGAAACCCCGACGCACCGAACACGGTCACCAATTTTGCCATGCGACTGGTCTCCTGCTCATTCCTGCTCTCGATAGGCCATAGGCCCTGATTTGGGTAGGCCTGGATCACGAGACGTCTTGACGCTTTCCCGCCAAGTGCCTACCCGCGTCGTTCCACCTGCCCAGGTGGCGGAATTGGTAGACGCGCCAGCTTCAGGTGCTGGTGTCCGTATGGACGTGGAGGTTCGAGTCCTCTTCTGGGCACCAACCCTAGATTTTGGGTGCAGACGTCCTCTAATACTTTGAACGGTAACGCTAAATTGCGGTTCGAGAAGCCGTGATCCTTATCGTATTGAAGGGCGTTGGGCAGGGCCAGCCGCAGGAGGACCCGTCTTTGTGCGAATGATCCTTGCTCCCAGATTCTCCAAGGTTTTCCAGGGAACTCCATGGCTGTGCCGAAAGCCTGATCGAAGGATGTGAGCGGTTTGAGGGCGGTTTGGCTTTGCTCGGTCAGGACCGCCTTACGAAGCTCAAGCTTTTTGATTTCCGCCTCATAGGCGGTGATCAAGGCCTCGTTTTGCGTGCCGATGACGCGCTCCACAAGGTTGCCGATTTTCCGCTCGATGCCGGTCAGCCCTTGCCGGAGTTCTTGGCTCCGGATGGTGTCATTGCTGGCGCGGGCGTTCCAGATATCGGCGAACATGGCCTTGGCTGCACGGAAGAGCGCAGGCGCGGGCTGCATCCGCCGGATAAGCGCGGCGAAGTCGCCCTCAATGCTCTCCTTACGGATGGATTTGTTTTTGAAGGTGCAGCCATCGGTTTGGCAGGTGTAATAGCCGTAGTGGCGGCTCCGCCCCTTTGACCAGCTTGAGGTGTAGGCGTTGCCGCAATGCGCGCAGGCCACATAGTTCCGAAGCGGGAAGTCTTCGCGGATATCGTTTCGAGCCGCGATGTTCTTGCGCCCTTCCAAACGCTCTTGAATGGATTGCCATGTCTCAAGACTGATCAGGGCTTCATGCTTGCCCTTCAGCATCTCCACTCCCCAATTCGGATAATGGATGTACCCGGCATAAATGGGGCGTTTTAAGATATCGGTCGCCATCGGGCGGCGGACGCTGCCGGTGCGGGTTTTAACAATCGAAGGGTACCCACCCAAGAACCGCGCCACGTCCGCAGCTGTTTCGAACCGGCCGCAGGCATAGCCCTCAAGCGCTTCGCGAATGATCGATGCTTCGGGCTCTTTTGGGGTCAATATGCGCCCATGCTCGGCCTGTTTTTGATAGACATAGCCCACGGGGTGGCGTTGGCAGTAATACCCCGCCATCGTCCGGGCCCGCATCTTTTGGATGACTTGGCGGCGGTTTTGTCGACGCTCGAGCTCGCCCTGGGCAGCCAAGATCGTTTCAATAAACCGGCCCTCGGGCGAATCTTCTAACTTAAAGTTCAAGCACTCAAAGCTGGCCCCGCGGAGGTTGAGCGCCTCCCGCAGCTTGAGGTGAAACGCCGTGTCCCGTGCGAAGCGTTTGAGGTCATCGAAGATCACCACGAATTGCTCAAGCGGGTGGGCATCAAGATACCTAAACAGCGAGACCATGCCGGGGCGGGCCATGAAATCGCCGCCGCCGGAGGCATCGTCCGGGAAGACGCCCGCAACCTCATACCCCTGATCATTGGCATACTGACGGCAACGTAGCTCTTGAGAGTCCAGGCCGTGCCCGTGCGTCTTCTGTTATGTGCTCGATACCCGGCAGTAAAGGAGGGCCTTGCGCTGCGGCTTCGGGCTTGGATCAGTTACATCGGCGGCGGTGTTGGTCTCAGTATTGCTCATGGTTGACCTCCTTTTTGGTTGGGCGTGCTTAACTCCGGCGGTTGGTCTTGTGCGGCTAATTCAGTTTTGCGCTATCCTCTTGGATCAAAAGCGACGTCAGATCAATGGCTTCCTGATCAGCGCCGTGTTCGTCGTGGGAGCCATCCAAGGATAACATAGGCTGGGACGGGCCAGCGCCGCGGTTCCCGGCGTTTCTATCGTGTCCACAGCTTTGTTGGTCATGGTCTTAGGCTCCGGACCCATTAATTTCGTTGCGGTTCGAGGCGGATGGTGATTCACGGTCTTCGAAGGGAGACCGTTGATGTCAGAGAATCTGTTTTGGCTGAGCGAGGATGAGTTTGAGAAGCTTCGTCCTCAGCTGCCGGA
>JBCCBY010000101.1:0-9927 GCA_039033795.1 Pseudomonadota bacterium
CGAGCGCCATCAACGCGGTCAAATCGCTCGACGTCGACGCCCTTCCCCAACCTGAAGCAATTGGTGGATTGATGGGCGCCTACGCTGCATCGAAAATGGCGTTGACGGTGATGGGATCAGCCATGGCTGAGGAACTGCGGGCCGACAATATTCTTATCCGTTCTATCGATCCTGGTGCCACCATGACGCCAATGATCAAAAAGGGAGACGGGATGCCCCCGGTTCTTCGTTGGCTCGCGCCCTTGCTGTTCGCACCGGCTGACAAGCAGGCGGCGAAGATCGTCCGGGCTGCTGACCCCGCGGCACTGGAGGGCAAGACGGGCATTTTTGTGGCGAGTGCAAAGGAAAAAAAGCTTCCCAAACTGGTCGCTGATCCCGCGGTTCAAAAAAAGGTCTTGGTGAGGCTCAACGCCGATCACTGATCAGTGGCTGCTATCCAGTGTTTCAACCGTCAGGTGATCATTCGTGAACACACAAATTTTTCCAGCGATGGACATCCCCTCACGGACAATTTCTTCGGCGTTGAGACCGGTGTTTTGAAGCAAGGCCAAAGCGGCGGCATGGGCGTAATTGCCCCCCGATCCGATCGCAATCACCCCGCCCTCGTTGAGGGCTTCGGGCTCAATCACATCACCGAGGCCCGACAGCATCAGCGTTGTTTCTTTATCAGCGACGATCATCAGCGCTTCAAGCTGCCTTAATGCACGGTCGGTGCGCCAGTCTTTCGCAAGCTCAACGCATGCGCGGGTCAGCTGTGTTGGGTATTGTTCGAGCTTGGCCTCGAGCCTTTCCAAAAGCGCAAAGGCGTCCGCTGTTCGCCCCGCAAAGCCAGCGATGACGCGGCCCCCAGCAAGACGGCGCACCTTGCGGGCGTCCCCCTTAGAGACCGTCTCACCCATCGAAACCTGGCCGTCGCCACCGACGGCAACAACTCCATTGCGGCGAACGGCTAAGATCGTGGTCATCGGGGCACTCCTTCATCAACGAAGGACCCCCATGAGGCGTTTGCGGCGTTTTTGCCAGGGGCAGCGTCTAGGCCGCCAGCCCTTTGCGACGGCGGCGCGCCAACGCCCCGCCCGCCGCGAGCCCGCCCATCATCAGCACACCCGCCGCAGGCACCGGGACAGGGTCCGCCGAGGTCGGTGTGAAACGGGCAAAGTTTATAGCATTGTCGTCCTCGAATTCAACGATGGTGGACCGCCACGGAATGCTGTGGTGCCTGTAATCGACACGAAATCGAACCCATTATCCAAAGCATTGCGTACGTACACGGACCCTAAAAAAGAAGAATCGGGCCTCAGTACGACTTGATGTGAAATAAGAGTTTCGCAGCCAAATGCGGCCCCGCAGCCAGCGATGTCGCGCCGGTCATCGTCAAAATCATAATCCGGATCACCGCTGGTGGCATCGATCGCTGCCAAAAGCGCCGTTCCTGCCGCCCTGGCGTCGTTCTGCGTCTGAAAATCCAAACTGGACATTGTGCATAGACCATAGACCTCGGTACACGTTCCATCAGCAAAGCGAATATCATAGGCTTGATCCCCGCTCGCAAGCGCAACCGTCACATCGTTAAAACCGAGCAGCTCGTCCGTAATCGAATCAACCACCAATTGCACGCCATTCACATCAACGGTTTTCTCAGCCGCCTGCGCCGCTGTCAGCAACAGGACCATGAACCCCCAAAAGGACACAAAAAAACGCACAACACCCACCCAACGTTAACTTGAGACTAGAACAGTGTGGGCCGGTCCAACTGGCGGCAAGGACATTTTTTGGTCCAGTCAATATTTTCTATCGACTATACAACCATCAACGAAGGGCACCCCACGTGGGCGTGCGCACGAGTTCAGTGAACTTGGTTTTCGCGCGACAGCGACACTGCCGTTCCCTGCAACGCCTTGACCTCAGCCTTGGGGCCCGAGTCGATCGCGCAAACCCGCCCGTCAATGCACCCCGATGGCGATGCGGTACACCTCTTCAAAATCGGCATCGGCTTCGGTGATCGAGTCGAACTGATCCCCCCAACTGAACACACGGCCGTTGGATACATACATCCAATGGACAAGACCGTTGTACTCTTCGCGCTGCTTGCTTTTTTCCCGTACACCGACAATGTATTTGTCAGTGTCTTCGCCGACGCCAATCATGCGTGCCGCGGGCAGACCCCAGCGATTTTGCAAGTACCGAAGCAAAACCTGAGGCGGCAAAGCGACATCAAAGCGGCTGCGCACCGCGCGCCAATTGTCCATCGAGATCGAATCGAAATCGAAGTTCAAATACTGCGCGACGCTGAAGGTGGCGTAGTCGTCGCCGAACGACCGGGTGAACGCTTCGATACTTTGGATCAGGTTGGTCTCGCCGCCGCCGACCAACCCTTGAAGAAATTGCTGGATTTCCTTGCAGAGACGCTTTGGCAGGGTGGCCGTTTGAAAAGCAGCGCCCTGCAGATCATTGGCAAGACCGTCCGCGTCATGGATCGCCATCAGCGCGGAGGCAAACCCGCAGATACCAACATCGGAATTCACGTTCCCCATCGGTGCAATCAAGACGGACATGCTGGCTTCTCTCCTCATTGGTCATCGGAAGTGTGAAGCCATGGGCGTGTTATTCAAGCTTAAGTTTCACCCATGCCGACAGCAGCCAGCCATCATGATCAACGACGCAGGTGTCCCAACAGTCATCGCAACAGTCTTGTCATGGTGTCATCCGTCGACAGAACGAATAAAAAGAGGAGACGCCTTGGCCTTTTGACTTAGGAAACGTCGACACCAATGAAAAAGAGCAGTGTAAAAGTCTCGACATGCGATCAAATGCAGCTTGTGGTGACAGCGACACAGGTTAGACTTTGGTATGCTGGCTCATAAGCAAAAGACCTTTGTCGTCACCGGCGCCAACACTGGCATCGGCTATGAGACGGCAAAAGCCTTCGGTCAGCTTGGCGCCAGAGTCATCGTGGCTGTGCGGGACCCCAAAAAGGGTTATGACGCCGTCGGACGGCTGCAAGACGAAACAAAGAGTAACCGCTTTGTTCTGCAGGAACTTGATCTGGCTGATCTTTCATCAATTAGGCACGCAGCAGAAAGTCTTGCCTCGGAAGAACGCATCGATGTGTTGGTCAACAATGCCGGCCTCGCCTCGGTGAAACGCGGCAAGACCAAGGATGGCTTTGAACTCGTCATGGGCACCAATCACTTGGGGACTTTTGCGCTCACCACGGTGTTGATGCAGAAGCTCAAAGAGACCGCGCAAGCACACGGCGAAGCACGCGTGGTCAATCTGTCCTCGATGGCCCACCAATTTGCCCGAAAATTTAATCCCAAAGACCTTTTGCCCAGCAAGCGAGGCACATCGCGGGACGCCTACGCCGAAAGCAAACTCTGCAATCTCCTCCATGCCAGAGAATTGGCCCGGCGCTATGGGCGCTTTGGGATAAGGGCCCACGCCGTTCATCCAGGGTTTGTCCGTTCGGACTTTGGCCGCTCGGACAACTTCCCGGGCGCCTGGCAAATGGTGTTCAAACTGACCACGCCGATGCAAATCTCTCCCGCAAAAGGCGCAGCGACCACGGTGACAGCAGCGATCAGCGATGAAGCCGCTTGGGCCAACGGTTTTTACTGGGACAAAAGCAAGCCCGCGACCCCGTCCCTGCCATCCAATCCCGAAGCCGTCGCCAAGACCCTTTGGGAAGAAACCGAGCGTCTTTTGGCCAGCAAAGGGTTTATCTACCGGGATGACGAGACAGCCGACGACACACCAACTGTTCCCCCCGTCTTCCCTGATGGGCTGTAACCTGCCGCACAATGGACAAGAATAACGTGTCGAAGGGAATGATCGGGGGCCTCGGGTGTTAGCGAAAGGGAACATGATCGCTGCTTGGAAAGGACGAGCTGACATGACTGCGCGCCCGACCAGTCGTTTGGTTGCCGCCTTCATCTTTGCGGTGACCGCTTGCACAACCGCAACGGTGCCCGATGCGCGCTCGCTTTCCGTGGACGCGCTGCGCAGCTTGCCGCCGCAGACCTATGTCTTGGTGCCAGATCAAGCTGAAGTGGGCTTTTCGGTGCGTCCAATCGCGTTCCCTGCGATCACGGGGACGTTTGAAAGCTTCGACGGTGCGGTGATGGTGGTCGATGCCAGCACCCCCAACATCAAAGTGATGACGGCCGTTGATGTGGCAACGGTTGAGACCGGCAGTGACTTCTACGACAACGCGATCAAAAGCGGCGCGTGGTTTGATGTCGAGGCCTATCCCCGGGCCATTTTTTCCGGCTCCCTCGTCGATTGGACCGATACAGGAACTGGCTTGGTCGACGGGACGTTGACGATTCGGGATATCACGAGGCCTGCCCAATTCGCTATTCAGCTTTCTTGCGACGGCGTGCGGCGCTGTCCTGAGGACGCCGTTGGTTTCGATGGCGAAATTGTCGTGAGCCGGTCGGCTTTTGGCATGTCGCAATATCCAGGCTTTGTGCGCGATAAAGTCCAGCTGTCGGTTTCGGGCACCCTCGTGACCGACGCGCGTCTGCCTTAACCCTCTCAAGGGTGGCATCTCTCAAGGATTCTCTGCTAGCGGAGCGAGCTTCAGTGAGGAGGCTCCGGTGAGCGCATCACCCCGCACCGCCGAAAGGCATCGCAAAACCAAGGAGACCGATATCACGGTCCGCCTGAACCTGGACGGCGCCGGAAAGGCTGACGTGCAGACGGGCATCGGTTTTTTCGATCACATGCTTGAGGGCTTTGCGAAGCACAGCCTGATCGACCTTTATGTTCGCGCGGATGGCGATCTTCACATTGATATGCATCACACGACCGAGGATGTTGGGATCGTGATGGGCCTGGCAGCGGCCGAGGCGCTTGGTGATGCCAAGGGCATTCACCGGTTCGGCCATGCGTATATTCCCATGGATGAGACGCTCACCCGGGCCGCCCTCGATTTTGCCATGAGGCCTTATCTTGTGTGGAAGGTCGAGTTTTCCCGGGACAAAATTGGTGAGATGGACACGGAGCTTTTCAAAGAATGGTTCCACGCCTTCGCGACCAATTCAGGTATGTGTCTTCATGTGGAAAACCTCTACGGCACCAACAATCATCATATCGCAGAGAGCTGTTTTAAGGCTTTGGCCAAGGAGACCAAAATGGCCGTGGGTTTTGATCCAAGAAGCGCTGGGATGATCCCGTCGACCAAAGGGTCACTGGGCTCTTAACGGGGTTTGGGCGCGGCCCACACAGCCAAGTGCGGGCACGCACCTCCGGCAGAGCGCGCGCTCGCTTGTGGTGACGCGATAGCCGCAGCGCATCCCCAGGTTTTCAGTTGCCAATCCGTTAACCATGGCTAGGTTCCCGCTCGCTGCCGCTTGGCAGTGTGGGAAAACGCTAACGTAAAAAGGGACTACCAACATGATCGTTTCGATCCTTGTGTCGCTGCTCGCGACCACCACGGCCGTCAACGAAGAGTTCAAGGCGCGCTGCGACGCTTACCAAGCAGAGTACGGCGGCGCCTCGGATTGTGGTTGCCTGGCCAAAAAATACGACGAAAGCGCAGAGCTTGCTGCTGCTTTGGATGCCATCACATCGCCAGAGGACGCAGCATCAGCGCCAGCAATTGTGGTTGAAGCCATTGGTGCTTGCGCAGCTTAGCCCAGCATTTCGGCATTTGAGTGAAAGCGCGCCTGGAGCAACACCCGGCGCGCTTTTTCTTTGCGCTTGCGAAGAGAAGCGCTAACGCCCCCCGCATTATGCAACGCGTGTGTCTCATCGATTATGGTGCGGGGAACCTGCACTCCGCTGCCCGCGGGATCGAACGCGCCGCTGAGACAGCGATCGAGCTCATCGTGTCCGATGACCCCCATACGATCCTGAATGCTGACCGCTTGGTTCTGCCCGGTGTCGGTGCGTTCAAGAGCTGCGCTGAGGGTCTGCGCTCAAGGCCCGGCGTCGAAGAGGCGATCAACGAAACGGTGATCGACGGCGGCAAACCCTTCCTCGGCATTTGTGTGGGCATGCAGCTTCTTGCCTCGCGCGGCCTTGAACACGATGAAACCAAGGGACTGAACCTTATTCCGGGTACGGTCCGCCGTTTTGAGGTTCAGGACCTGCGCTTGCCCCACATGGGTTGGAACGAGGTCGAGGCCTGCCTGGACCATGACTTGCTTCCCGCCAACCTCGATGCCTATTTCGTGCACAGCTATGTTGTCGACACGGATGATCCCGGGGCCGTGATTGCGCAAGCCAATTACGGTGAGCGCTTTCCCGCCGCGATCGCCAAAGACAATATTGCCGGCAGCCAGTTCCACCCCGAAAAAAGTGGGCCCTACGGACAACAGCTCTTGGCCAATTTTTTGCGGTGGTCGCCATGAGTTTTGAGTTATGGCCCGCGATTGACCTCAAAGAAGGAAAAGCCGTCCGGCTTCTCCGCGGGGATATGAACCAAGCCACCACGTATGCAGATGATCCATCTCAACAAGCATGGATGTTCCGCGACGCGGGGTTCAAAAAGCTTCACGTCGTTGATCTCGATGGCGCTTTTTCAGGCGAGCCAGCCAACGCCGACGCCGTCGAAAAAATTCTCTACGAGACGGATGCTGAGGTGCAACTTGGTGGCGGTATTCGCGACCTTCAAACCGCGGAACGCTGGCTCAAGCTCGGCGTAACACGGATTATTCTGGGCACCGCTGCGATCAAAGACCCCGATTTTGCCCATGCCGCGGCCAGGGCCTTTCCAGGGCGCGTGGTGCTCGGGCTTGATGCAAAAGACGGCTTTGTGGCGATATCCGGTTGGGCCACCGCCTCAAAACGGACCGCCGAAGAAGTCGCACGCGAGTTCGAAGACGATAACGTCGCCGCGATTGTCTATACGGATATTCAGCGTGATGGCGCGCTCGAAGGACCGAATATCAAAGCGACCCAAGCGCTGGCATCGGCCACCTCCATTCCGGTGATCGCCTCCGGCGGCATTTCCTGTCCCCAAGACCTTACCGACCTTGCCGCCCTCCGCAATGATGGCGTGATCGGATCGGTGATCGGCAAGGCGCTTTACGAGGGCCATGTCACCCCGAGTGCCGCGTTTGAGGCCGTGGCTTTATGACCCTCAAGACACGGATCATCCCCTGCCTCGATGTTGACCAAGGGCGCGTGGTCAAAGGCATCAACTTTGTCGATATCCGCGACGCAGGCGATCCGGTTGAGGCCGCAGCCGCCTATGCCGCGGCAGGCGCGGATGAAATCTGTTTTCTCGACATCACCGCAAGCCATGAAAACCGAGGCACCCTTTTAGAGACGGTGACCAAGACGGCAACAGAGGCCCTCTGCCCCCTGACTGTTGGCGGGGGTGTGCGATCGGTTGATGATGTGAAAGCTCTCCTTCGTGCTGGAGCCGATAAGATCGCTATCAATTCCGCCGCGGTCCGTGATCCCTCCATCCTTGGAGAGGCGGCCCTAGCTGTGGGCACACAATGTGTCGTCAGCGCGATGGATGCCCAAAAGGTGGCAGAGGGACGGTGGGAAATCTTCACCCATGGTGGCCGGCGGGAGACAGGGATCGACGCGGTCGCTTTTGCCTGCGAGGCTGAACGCCGCGGCGCCGGTGAAGTGCTGCTGACATCGATGGATCGAGACGGTGTGAAGACAGGTTATGATCTGGAGCTTCTCCGTGCCGTGACGAATGCGGTCAACCTTCCCGTGATCGCCTCGGGGGGGGCTGGAGAGCTTTCTCACCTGGCCGATGCCGTGACCGAGGGCGGCGCATCGGCCGTCTTGGCCGCCAGCATCTTTCATTTTGGGACCCACACGATCACCGAGGCCAAAAAGGCCATGGCGGATCAAGGCATTCCCGTGAGGAGGACATGGTGACCAGCATCGGTGACGTTCTCAACGCCCTTCAAGAGACGATCAAAACCAAGCGTGGCGGTGATCCGGCGACGTCCTATACCGCCAAGCTTTTCCAAGATGGCCGTGAACGGATCGCCAAAAAACTTGGCGAAGAGGGCGTCGAAGCGGCCCTTGCGGGCGCACTGGGGCACAAGGACGAGCTCGCCTCAGAAGCCGCGGACATTCTTTATCACCTTGGTGTTCTTCTTGAAGCCAACAGTCTTGACTGGGACGACGTCGCGCTCAAACTCTCCAAGAGGACCGGTGTGTCCGGCCTTCAGGAAAAAAAAGACCGGTGACGCAGCGATTAGTCGCCTATTGTCCGTGCAAATGATCGGCCTCTCTTCCAATTTCCCGTCGCGGTGACATGAAAAGAGGCTTATGGGCCAAGCCCATAATAATGAAACGGAATCTCAGCTTTCAGGATCAGCAGTCATGCCGGTCGCTGGGTTCGCGTTGGCCCAGGGAATGCGTCCAGAACTCTTCGAGGATGCGATTGGGATGCCGTTTTCGCGCTTCCTCCTATCAATGGACCAAATGTTCGATGCCCAAGATGTGGAAAAGCTCTGGAACGTGATGGACAACACCAGCATGGGTCCATCAGCAAGCGTCATCGCCGCCACCCAATTCAGTCTTCAGGGATTTTATCACGGCGTTTTGCGTGGGGCGGCCTTCGCACCCACAGCCCGCAAAGCACTCGAGTTTATCTGTGAATTCCGTAGTCTGATTTCTCACCGAATTGAATTGCGCCTCGAGGAAACCGCGAACTTTGCATCCTTTTCCTTTTTCGACCCGACCGATCTGGTGGTCAGCGGACACTGTAACCAATCCGGCGGTGCGATTCAGTGGCAGTGGCTACTTGATTGGGTTGTCGGTGACATTGCTCTTCACAGCGTCTCCTTCATACATGGCCGCAACGGACCGGCTGAAAGCTACAACGACTTTTTCCAGTGTGATGTCGAATTTGATTGCTGGGCTGATCATAGCCGGTTGGTGTTCGATCGAGAGATTTTGGATCGCCCTTTGCGAGCGTCGGACAGCGTTGGCTTTGCACTCGCCCGTGCCCAAGGACGCAAGCTCCTGGAGGCTAACCCTGCGTCTGCAGACGATCCACTGACAGCGCGCATCAAAAAAGCGATCGCCGATAACGCGGCCGATGGCGTTTTTGAGGTGGGATTGGCTGTTCAGCGTGCGAATGTTTCGATGCGCACAGCACAGCGTCATGCCGTGCGAGAAGGTTTCAACCTTTTCGATTTAATCCAACAGCAACGTGCGAAAATCGCATCGGCCTGGCTCACAACCGAGCCAGAGCGGCCTATAGGGGACGTCGCCGAACATCTCGGCTACTCAGATGACAGAGCATTCCGCCGCGCGTTCAAGCAATGGACCGGGATCACCCCAAGCCAATTCAAACGGCTGCAGCAGACACCTAGCCGATATGAGCCAAAAGACCCCGCTCTGCCGCCAACTTCTTCAAGCTCACTTCGGGCCGCGCACCCATATGACTGATGACTTCGCTTGCCGCCAGCGAACCGAGCTTTCCGCACACGTCAAGCGGCGCGCAAGTTGTGAAGCCGAAGAGGAAACCCGCCGCATAGGCATCACCAGCGCCTGTGGTGTCAATGAGCTCACTTGGTGCAATCGCATCGACGTGAATTAAGTCTCCTTGCGGACCAAAGACGATCGATCCCTTTTCGCCGAGGGTCACCGCGCCCCAGGTCGAAATCTCACGCATCGCTTGGGCCGCGGCCTCTCCCGTGGCCTCTCCCGTCAGCATCATCGCCTCGTCCTCGTTGGCAAAGATCATATCGATCTGTTCAATGAGGAAGGGTTTCAGCTCGGTCATCTGCCGCTCGACCATGCCGCTATCGGATAACGTCATGGCGGTGAACCGGCCGCTTCCGAAACGATGTCGTCACGCTCGCCAGGCTCGAGCAGGCCGACGTTCTCCAATCCCGAGATCGTGCGTTCGAGGATGGTCGATCCGTCTTCGGTCTTGTCGGGACTAAAGCTTGTTTCGCACAGAAGCGAGTAGTGCGTCTCCGGGTCTGGGGTCATGCG
>JBCCBY010000102.1:0-9832 GCA_039033795.1 Pseudomonadota bacterium
CCGCTTTTTTGAACGGGTGGAGGATCGCGTCAAAGCATTGGGCGGCCCGGTTTCTCTTATTGGATGGAGCCTGGGCGGCTACATCGCTCGTGAAGCAGCGCGGGAGCTTCCCCATTGTGTGTCGCAGGTGATCACCATGGGCTCGCCCATCAATGGTGGACCGAAATACACCTCGATCGAACCGCTGTTCAAGCTGCGCGGGGCCAATCTCGACCTGATCGAGGAGACCATCAACGAGCGCAACGCCAAACCAATCGAGGTGCCCATCACCGCGATCTACGGCACCCGAGATGGGATCGTCAGCGATTTCGCCGCCATCGATACCTCAAGCCCAAGGGTCCGCAACATCCAAGTGTCGGCCTCTCATTTCGGCATGGGTTTCAGCTCCAGAGTTTGGTCGCTGATCCAGCGCACCCTGGAAGAAGGCGACAAGCGCAACGCCTAGTTCGGGTAGTGACCGGACGCGATCGCCTTCAGCAGACGAAGAGCTTCCGGCGATCCCCAATCGGCGGCCCCGGACAGTCTCGCAACCTCCCGGCCACGTCCATCATAAAGGATTGTCAGCGGCAATTGCAGATCACGACCATAGGCACCCATGAGCGAAAGCGATGGATCTTGAACAAAGGTCAGCTGGTCCGCTCCCACCTTTTTAAGCATGGCCCTTTGCGCCGAACCGTCACCGGACTCCATCGCCACCGCGAGGACTTTCACGCGACCGCCAAGCTCGTTCTGCATCGTCTGAAGAGCTGGCAACTCCTCAAGGCATGGGGCGCACCAGGTCGCCCAAAGGTTGACCACCAAAGGCACACCTTGCGCGTAATCGCCGAGACGGACGGTCTCGCCGTCTTTATCCAGTCGGACGGCGGGCATTTTGGGGGCCGGATAGATGCGTTCCAGCTTGGCCATTTCGCCAACGGCATAGACCGGCGCTGTGTTTTCCCAGGGTTTGGGCGGTGCATAGGTTGCTGACAAAAGAGCGTAGAGCGCGCCTGCTCCACCGATCATCATCATCAGTTTTAAGAGGCCCATCGGATGCCTCAAACCAGCGATCTGCGCTTTGACCCAAGCCATAAGCTCTCCTAACCGAGGGCGCTATTATGCTGTCTTGGGACGCAGCTGACCACGTGCTAGTGCGCCGCAATGATCATTCGTCTCTTAGCCCTCGCTGTCACCTTGCACATGGCCGCCTCCTGCGGAAAGCGTGCACCGCTTGATGTACCGCCCCCTCCTCCGCAGAGCGCCGCTGCAAAGGCTGTGTCCACGTAGAGATCAGATATGCACCATTTTGCTCACCGCGACAGCGTTCTTTACGCTGAGGACGTGCCTGTCAGCCGTATCGCTGATGAGGTCGGAACACCGTGCTACATCTATTCAGCAGCAACCCTTAGGCGGCACGCGCGGGTGTTTAAGGACCCGTTTCCTGATGGAACGGTGGTCGCCTTTTCTGTCAAAGCACTGAGCAATCTTTCGGTTCTGCGTCTCTTGCGCGAGGAAGGCCTTGGGGCTGACGTTGTCTCAGCCGGCGAACTCGATCGTGCCATCCGCGCAGGAATAGATCCCCGTAAAATCGTCTTCTCCGGCGTTGGTAAAACCAAAGATGAGCTGGCTGTTGCGCTGAAAGCAGGCATTCTGCAATTCAATGTGGAGAGCGAAGCAGAACTCCGTATGCTGTCCCTCGTCGCCCAGGATGTTGGTCAAGAGGCACCGGTTGCTCTTCGCATCAATCCCGACGTCGATGCCGAAACCCATCCGGGAATCTCAACCGGCAAAGCCGATGATAAATTTGGTATCCCCTGGGACAGGGCGCTTGAGACCTATGCGTTGGCACGCAGTCTTGTCGGCATCGATCCATCCGGCCTCGACCTTCATATTGGCTCCCAGATTACCTCGCTAGAGCCTTTTGAAAGAGCAGCCGAACGCGCAGCAGGCCTTGTGAAACGGTTGCGCGATGAGGGTTTTGAGATCAAGCGCCTCGACCTTGGCGGTGGCCTCGGCGTTCCTTACAAGGATGGCGAAATTCCGCCGCTCCCATCAGCCTATGCCGAGCGCCTGATTAAGGTCACTGCATCTCTCGGTATACAGCTTATTCTAGAGCCCGGCCGGGTGATTGCTGGCAATGCAGGTGTCCTCCTGACACGAATCACACTGACAAAAAAACAAACCACCAAGCACTTCTCCGTGGTGGATGCCGCAATGAACGACTTGATCCGCCCTGCGCTTTACGGTGCGCAACATATGATTTTGCCAGGAGCAGATAAAACGGGCGATGCCGTCGCGACGACCATCGTTGGACCGGTATGTGAGAGCACCGATCAATTCACCGCCGACGCTTCGCTGATCGAACCTGCCGAGGGGGATCTTCTCGCCTTCGGCACCGCAGGGGCTTACGGTGCCGTCCAAGCATCGCAATACAATTCGCGACCATTGGTGCCCGAGGTGTTGGTCGATGGTGATCAGTACAAGGTTATACGACGACGACCGACCTATGACGAAATGCTGGCCCTTGAAACTTCAGAAGTTTAACGCAGGTCGTCATCCCGGTCATCGCGGAACGCTGGACGGGTGTCATCAGCGACCTGATCGCGGTCCTCGTCCAAATCAAAGGCAAAGCGCTCAAGGCGTGTCTCGAAATCATCCTCTGCCCGCCGCGCTGACGGTTCCTGGCGATAACGCCGACCGCCAGTCTGACTGCTGCCGCGCGCGCGTTCGAGTTCATCGGAAATCGCTTGCTCTTGCTCACGCAATTGCCGCAGTCGGCGCTCAAGGGCGGCCTCTTCGCTGGTGAGCCCACGCGAGCGAGGACGCTCTTGCGGTCCAGCGTAAAAAGGTCCGTCCGAACCATCATCAAAATCTGCACCCGATCCGTACTCGTCTCCACTCGGAAGAACATTATGCAGAAGATTCAACGTTCCCATCAGTGTCGAAGGTGACGTCAGCCACACACGTGCACGATGGCTGTCACGGACAAGATCCGGGAAACGGTCATGAAGAATGGTGTACGCAGCTTCTGAAGGCATGAACAAAATCGCGCTATCTGTGGTCTCACCAGGCACGATGCAGCGGTCCGCGCAGCTGAAAATAGCGCGCAGCACGGTGCGGCGGAACTCGTCTTCGCCGGCCTTGGCCTGGGGCAAGTTTTTCCGCACCGAATCGCGCGACGGAAGACGATTAAATGTTTCAATTGGGAAGTGCCCGTCGATCGCGACTTTGCTCCGCCCTCCCCGTAAATAAATGACGCAATCCGTTGTGTGTCCGTTTGAGAGCTTCGCGTTAAGCTCAAAGGCCTCATCATCGAGGGTACCGCGCACCACATCACTCAGACGCATGCTGACGGGGCTCGTATCAGTCTCAGCGCGCTCAAGGAAATTGCGCTCGAGCCGACCAAAATCCTCTTGAAGCGTTTCGAGCTGCCCACGCAATTCACTCACTGCTGCGCTGCTTAATTCGGCATCATCCTTAAACCCGCGCACATCCTCATGCAGGAGGCGGACATCACTGCGAATGGGCGCAACGTCGGCCATGCGGCTATCAAAGGACTGGCTAAGCTCAGCGAGACGTTCACCCTGGCGCTCAAGGCTTTGGGTGATCCGCTCAATCGATGTCGAGATGCCTTCGAAACGACGACGCGTTGTCGCTCCATCGTCAAACTCGCTGCCAAATCCTGTGAGAGGGCGCGCCTCAAGCTTTCGGTCCATCGAGGAGAGAAAAAGATCAAGCCTGCTCGACTGCTCATCCTTCATCATACTGAGCTGTCGACGTACATCGCTGCGCAACTCATCAATGCGAAGTGACTGCCGATTTTCCGCCGCAGAGATGTAGTCCCGGATAAAAGGGGCAACATAGGGCGCATCATCGTCAGAAGCGCTGGCAAAACCGGCTCCTTGCTGCGCGAACCCCTCGGCTGGCACCCATCCGCTCTCGGCCGGCGGCAAATTACGTTCCAGCGGGGCGCCCGCGACACTGCCGTAATCATAGTCGGTTGATGCTTGGGTGACCTGCTCATGCGGCAAGTCGGGCTCATCGACATGATGGGCCGCCACAAGAGGTTCTCGACTGCCCTCAGCCGCACGCAGCGGGACCACATTGACGGGCTCTTCTGCTTCTGCGTCGTTCTTTTCCTCGAAATCGGCACCATTGGCCGAGATCAATGGTCCTGGCTCGCGCCCGATCGTTGTCATGTCTTGGTCGTCTTCGTCTCGCGAAATCCGGATCGAAGCGAATTCGTCTTTCACGTCGACCGACTCCCCGCGTGGGTTTGGATAATCGTCGTCATCGACGAAAAGGTCGCGACCTCTGTCATAGTCATCAGGATCGCGCTTGCTGCGACCGTAAAGCACAAACAGCGCGACGATCACCAAAAAGATCGCCGCCGCAATAATCACCCAAATCGTCACGTCGCTGTTGTCCATGAACGGGCCCGTCCTCACCAATTGCTGCTCGGCATCAGCCATCATCTCATCGATGATCGAGTCCACCTGCATATGAGCAGGCTTCCAAAATCGTGCCATACTCCACCACCACATCCCACTCAGAGGGCCTGAGCAGCAAAATCTGTACCCCTGGCCAGTTGTGGCCGACGGTTTTATGACATTAAAACAGTATCGTGGCGAGAGACGTTCGCAACTATGCCAATCGCATAGGTTGTAAGGCCGCCAAAGACTGTTCGAAAACAAGTCATGGGCGCTCACGGATTGACCACCACGCCCGCTGTACTTAGTTCAAAAACATGGCTGTTCGCGAGATTCTCACTGTCCCTGACCCGCGCTTGCGCGAAGTGTCAAAAGAGGTGGCCGAGGTCACCGATGACACGCGCGCGCTCATGAATGACATGCTGGAGACGATGTATGCCGCACCGGGAATTGGTCTCGCGGCGATCCAGGTGGGTGTCCCACTGCGGATCATCGTCATGGATTTGGCCGGCAAGGATGACGAGCCGCAGCCCCGCTATTTTGTGAATCCCAAAATCCTTGATCCAGCTGATGAGCTCGCCCCCTATGAAGAGGGCTGTTTGTCCGTTCCTGAAGCCTTTGAAGAGATCGATCGGCCGTCGCGCTGCACCGTTGAGTATCTCGATTACGAGGGCCACCCGCAGACGCTCGAAGCCGATGGGCTTCTTGCCACTTGCATCCAACATGAAATGGATCACTTGGAAGGGGTTCTTTTCATCGACCACCTGTCCCGCCTGAAGCGTGAACGGATCCTCAAACGTCTCAAGAAAGAGGCGAAAGAGAAGGCCGCTTCCATGGCTGCGGAGTAGTTACCTTGCGCGTTGTTTTTATGGGGACGCCGGACTTTGCGGTGCCGGCGCTGTCTGAGCTTGTGGCGAACGGGCATGATGTCGCAGCTGTGTACACCCAACCTCCCCGACCGAGGGGGCGAGGCCAAAAACTTCAACCTTCGCCCGTTGGCGCCCTGGCTGAGGATTATGGCCTGGAGGTCCGAACCCCAAAGAGCATGAAGGCACACCAAGAAACGGATCAGCTGGCGGCGTTGGAGCCTGAGGCAGCGATCGTTGTCGCCTATGGCCAGATCTTGCCGCAGGCTGTGCTCGATGTGCCCACCTATGGATGCCTCAACCTGCACGGCTCTCTCCTGCCCCGCTGGCGAGGAGCAGCGCCTCTTCAAAGGGCGATTATGGCGGGGGACCGGACCACCGGTGTCCAGGTCATGCAAATGGAAGCCGGCCTTGATACAGGTCCTGTGCTCTTGTCAGAGACCGTGCCCATCGCGGTCGATGAGACCTATCAGTCCTTACACGATAAACTGGCACCGATTGGTGCAAGCCTTCTTCCGCGCGCCCTCGCTGCGCTGGGTCGCGGAGGGCTTGAGACGTCCCCGCAAGCTGAAGAGGGCGTCACCTACGCCAAAAAGATCACCCCGGAAGAAGCCAAAATTGACTGGTCGCGCTCCGCCGAGGACATTGACCGGCAAATTCGTGGGCTCTCACCCTTCCCGGGTGCCTACACCACGGTGGAGGGACAACGATTGAAGCTGTTGCTGAGCCGCGTTGGTGACGCCGTTCAGATGGCTGCAGGCTCGGTCGTGGCAACGCGTGATGGAGCCATCGCGATCGCAGCGGGCGACGGACGATGCGTCGATGTCCTCCGCTTGCAGCGGGCCGGAAAGGCACCGCAACATGCCGCGGATTTTCTGCGCGGAACAGCTTTAGATCTCGGTACGGTTCTTCAGTGAACGGTGATTCCAGCATCCGCCATCGGATCGAGGTGGAATATGATGGCGGCCCTTTTGCGGGATGGCAAAGACAGGACAATGCACTATCCGTCCAACAAGTGCTGGAGGACGCAGGCGAGCAGCTCTCGGGCGGTAAAGCCCACTGCTATGGCGCAGGGCGCACTGATGCTGGCGTTCACGCGATAGCAATGACAGCCCATATCGACCTCGCCAAACCGATGGACAGTTGGTCGGTGATGAATGCACTCAATGCTCTTGCGCGGCCGCACCGCATCGCGGTGCTCCATGCCAAAGCTGTTGACGACCGCTTCCACGCACGGTTCTCATGCATCGAGAGACGTTATGTCTACCGAATAATAAGGCGACGGGCGCCGCTCGCGCTCGATGCAGGCCGGTACTGGCAAGTGCCCTACGCACTGGATGCGGAATTGATGCGAGAGGCAGCCCAATATCTCATTGGCCATCATGACTTCACAACGTTCCGCTCTGTCCACTGCCAATCCAAAAGCGCTGTTAAAAGCATCACCGACATATCCATCAGTGAAGATGATGCGGTGCTGAATGTGCACTTGCGGGCACGGTCGTTTCTGCACAATCAGGTTCGCTCGATCGTCGGGACACTTGAGCGCGTCGGTGCCCAACGCTGGCAACCAGAGAAGGTCAAGGCGGCGCTCGATGCCAAAGACCGCAGCCACTGCGGTCCTGTGGCGCCAGCCCATGGGCTTTATTTTGAGAAGGCCGTCTACGAACCAGCGGGCTGAAGGGTCGGCAACACACCCATCGCGACAAACAGCGATCCAAGAAGGATGGATATGGCGATCACGACCAAATACAAAAGGCCCAGCACACCGATGGTTCCCATCACCGAGGTGTCCAGCGTCCGTCTGATCACACCCCATTTTATCCAAATCGAGAACGCGAAAACGAACAGCGCTGTCAGCGGCGCCACGACACCCATTCCTGTCATGAGCGACAGCCCCAAAAACAGACCAAAACCCAGGCGAGTCAGAAAGATCGCCCAGTTAAACCCGATAATGAGTGGGCTGATCTTCCAGCCTGCGCCTCGCCGCCGCGCCAACGATACAAGCAGCGCCAATTGCAACCCCCAGGCGATCAAGAAACCCGCCGTCTCCGATACAGCGTAAGCCATCGGCGATACGCTTGCTAAACTGTACTGGCCTGCCTCCACCGAAATTCGGCGGGCGCCTTCAGCAGCCAGCAAGTGAGGCGGAAGCGCCAGCGGTATCGCCCAGAAGCTCCGGAACACAGCGTCGGTGCTCATATCCAGCCGGTCGCGCCATCGCTCATCGGCCCGCGCCATCGTCACCGTACCGGCCAGGGCGCTTGAGAGGTCTCGACCCGAAATCATGATCCGCTCTGCCCGTAAAGACGCAAAACCTCACGATAAATCCGCGTGAGGTTTTCAATATCGTCCGTTCCCACCGCTTCATCCACCTGGTGCATCGTGGCGCCCGGCAAGCCAAATTCCACGGTCGGACAGACCTTCGCAATAAAGCGGGCGTCTGATGTCCCGCCGGTGGTGGAGGCCTCAGGCTTCCTCCCGGTCACCCGGTCAACGGCATCAGCAATCAGTGCAGAGAGAGCAGGGTCGTTGTTGAGAAAAGCTTCGCCCGAAACGCGGGTGGTCCATTGCCAGTGCATGCCTTCTGCTGCTTCCTCGATCAACGTCGCAAGGTGCGCCAGCAGAGCTTCACCGGTCCAATTTGGATTGAACCTGACGTTAAAGCGGATCCAAGCATCAGCGGGAATGACATTTTCCGCGGTCACCGCACTCCCCCATCCTGTCACCTCAAGATTGGATGGCTGAAACGCTTCATAGCCCTGATCAAGCTCTGCCCCAACAAGGGCATCAGCGATACGTGCAGCGGCCGGCATTGGATTTTGAGCACGATGCGGATAGGCGACGTGCCCCTGGCGACCTTGGACGGTGATCGTTGCGTTGCATGACCCGCGACGACCAATTTTCATCATATCGCCGAGGACTTCCCGGCTCGAGGGTTCACCGACCAGACAATGATCGAAACTGAGACCTTGCTCCTTGAGCCAAAGAAGCATCCGCTTGGTGCCGTCGATGCCGGGGCCCTCCTCATCGCCGGTGATCAAAAGAGCAAGCGGCACGCTCTCTTCTGATCGGGCGATCGCAGCAACGAACGCGGCGATTGCGCCTTTCATATCCGACGCTCCGCGACCACGAATGAGCCCTTCGGTCTCGGTGGGCTCAAAAGGCGGACTTGTCCACGCGGTTTCATCGCCCGGTGGCACCACGTCCGTATGGCCGGCAAAGCAAAGCCTTTGAGCGCCCTCACCGCGCCACGCAAAAAGGTTAGGGACCTCGCCAAAGGTCTCGCGGTGAACCGTGAAGCCAAGCTTGGTGAGCCAGTCGTCGAGCAGGTCCTGCGCTCCGGCGTCCACGGGCGTCACAGAAGGGCGTTCGATAAGCGCACGCGCCAGCGCGATGGGGTCTTGCAGGAAGGCGTTGGTCATTGGTCACAAGATGGTCGAAGCTGCATGCTGCTGCAACGTTCAATGCGCCGCGGTGAGGCCATAGGCATCACCCATCCGCCGTATGCGGCTGATTTTTGCATCAAATGCGTCCCAACGGTCATGCGGCTCTAGCTCAGCCCAGAGTTCTTCGACTTCCTTATAAAGAAGCGTTTCGGGCGCGCCCATAAAGACTTCGTGATCAACGCGATCGGCGACGATCGGCTCCAGCTCATCCAATTGAGCAATCGCCTCCACATCACGATAAAGGTCAGCATGCGGTGATTGCTCACGCCTTTCACGACTTAAGCGGCCGCCAAACAGATCAAAGAAGGCGCGCTCAAAGGGCGCTTGGCTCTCATGCAAAAACGTGAAAAAGGTTTGGGCGAACGCGGTATCGCGTTTGGCGTCCCGGCGCGCCACGCCCAACCTCCGATGAATCGCATCGCTGAACGCATCCTCATAATACTGCGGAAACCGATCAAGCTCAGCTTGCAAGGTTTTGGGATGAGAAAGCGGTTTTAATGCGTCGGCAAGCGCGCAGAGGTTCCAGTAAATCGCCTCTGGCTGCCGACCATAAGCGTAAAGACCACCATGGTCGAAATAGGCAGCAATGGCTCCGGGCTTGAGTGTCGGCAAAAAGCGCCAAGGGCCATAGTCGAAGCACTCACCATTGATGTTCATATTATCAGTATTAAGAACACCGTGCACAAAGCCCGCTGCCATCAGCCGCGCCGCCATGACAGCCATCCGCTGAGCAACAGCCGCCAAAAGGCCAGACGCGCTGCCTGCCTCCACGTCGGGATAGAAATGGGTAATCACATAGTCGAGCAATCGTGCGGATGCGTCGTGATCGGCGATGAAGTCCAGGCGTTGAAATGTGCCAAAACGGATATGGCTATGGGATAGCCGCACCAGCACCGCCGAGCGCGTCGGCGAAGGCTCGTCGTCCCGTGCCAGTTTTTCGCCCGTTTCGACGACGCTTAGGGTCCGGGATGTCCCTACGGCAGCACTCCCCTCTCGCACCTCTCCACTCGTACAGTCTTCGGGAACTGCTTACATACGAGTAGTCGTACCGGTACTCGTACTCGTACGGAGTTTGTGCGATAGCAGTTATCGATTTGTACGCGTATCCTCC
>JBCCBY010000103.1:0-9801 GCA_039033795.1 Pseudomonadota bacterium
GGGGCGCTCTATGTTGGCAGCGGCATTCAACATGGCGGTATCGATGTGGCCAACAAAACAGGCCCCGCTGGACCCGAACTGATCCGGGTCTTTGACGATGGCTCATGGGAGCTTTTGGTGGGCGCCGAACGCGAGCTTCCCGACGGCCGACGGATTGCGCCCAAGTCTGGCTTCGGACCGGGGTTCAACAGTTTTTTTCAACGGCTATTTTTGGCGTATGGGCGTGCATAATGGGTGGCTCTATCTGGGTACGTTTAATTGGGCACTGATGATGAGCTATTCACGTAAAGATGGTTGGCCCGATCTGTTTCGACGCTTCTATGGCCACCTTGGGCCCTCGGGTGTCCGCGATAAGTTGAGTGGTGCCCATCTCTACCGATCAGCTGACGGAGAGAATTGGCTTCCCGTGACAACGGATGGATTTGGCAGCCCTTACAATTATGGCATCAGGGCGATCTGCTCAACACCGCATGGCGTCTGCATTGGGACGGTCAATCCATTTGCTCCGAAGGTTGCGCAAATCGACAAAGACGGTCAGCTTCTTGGCTATGAAGACAACCCCCGTGGGGGGTTCGAGATTTGGTTGGGCGAGACCAAAGCGCCCTTCCCGATCAGCGGCCATTAAAGGATGGGATACGGTGTCAAACGCCCGCTCCTGCCTCTCCGCACACGCCACCAAGGCCAAGAACGGCGCCACCTTTGCTCCTATCCCGCCGGTGATGCCGCACCCCTCCCTTTGATCCTCGCACTCCACCCTGGCCGCTCCTCTCCGCGGGGCATGGCGCGTCTCACCAAGCTTCATCGCCTTGGCCAAGAGGAGGGCTTTGCGGTGCTCTATGTTGCAGGGTCCGGCCCGCGAAAACGGCGCCTCACATGGAACGCCGACGACAACAAAGACGAGGCGAACGACGTGCGCGCCATCGCTGAGGCAACGGATGCGTTCTCGGCCAGATTCTCAGTTGATCCGAACAGGATCTATCTTGTCGGATTTTCGCAAGGAGCAGCCATGGCCTATCGTTTTGCCTCAGAGGCAGGCGGAGACGTGGCGGCCATCGCGGCCGTGTCAGGTTCCTTTCTCGGCCATGGTCGAGAAAAAAGCGATGACCTCTCGGTTTTTCACCTTCACGGCGATCTGGACGAGAGCGTTCCATTAAAAGGTGGGTCCGGACGGTTTACCCGTCAAGGTCGGCACTGGCTGCCTGCCCGCCAAAGCATCAAGCGTTTCACCGCGAGCGACGAAACGACCTCCTACCGGGAAACGGGTCCTGGCTTGGTGGTCGAAGGTTGGATCGCAAGCGATCGTTCAAGCGAACAACGGCTGACCATCCTTGAGGGATCAGGCCACGGATGGCCAGGGCAGCCACGCCGTCTGTGGCAACGATTGATGCGAATTCCTGTCCGCCAGGATTATCAGGCTACAGAAGAAATCTGGAATTTCCTCAAGGACAAAAGACGCTCTTCCGTTAACAGATGAGGATAGGAACCAGCCTACTCGCCCTCTCCAACCGAAAGGGGTGACTGACCCACCGCGACTTGCAGATCCACCAACGCCATCTGCCGGTCACGCTTTGCTCGTAAGACGTTCACACGGGCCGTGGTGAGGTCTCGCTCTGCATCGGCGAGCTCAAATTCGGTCGAAATGCCATAGCTCGCTGCCCTCCGCGCGAGCAACAGGCTTCGTTCGGCCACGTCTGCGCTTTGCTCAGCAAACTGCTCCGTCGCCATCGCTCGCGCGTGCTCTTGCCATGCATCATAGGCCGTGCGCCGAACTTCTCGCTCTGCGGCATCACCGTCCAACGCCAAGGCTCGTTCGAGCTCCCGTGCCTCCCGCACACCTGCCCTGCGCCGTCCACCATCGAAGATGGGGACGCTGAGGCGAACACCAACCAACGCGTTTTCGGATTCGTCGGTAAAATCGGATCCGCCTTCGGAGTATTCGTAGGCTGATCGAAAGCTGAGGCTAGGGCGTGTTCGGCTTTTTGCAATCACCACCCCCTCGGTTGCCGCATCGGAAAGGCGCCGGACGCGATCGACGAAGGGCGCTTTTTCAGCCGCGAGCTGCGCGGCATCGTCGGGTGTCGAAGGCCGGAACGCATTCATGGCCGGCCAAGCCAGTGTTCCTGGCAATTCGCCGGAGAGCTGTTCAAAACGCTTGGCGGTGCTCGCATTGCTAATTTTAGCGGTCTGAAAAACGAGCTCGGCCGCCGCTGCGCGCTGCTGGGCAAGGCTCAAATCCTCTTGCCGTGCCTCGCCAAGCGACACGCGCCTTTCAAACAGGTGTTCTCGTTCCGCAGCCAGCGCATAGTTCTCCTCCGCCAACGCCAGAATGGAGCGGTTCGTCAGAGCATCAAGATAAGAAGAAATGGCTTCCCTTTCGGCAAGCAGCTCCGCCTGGGTCACCGACGCATGGGCTGCTTTCAGTTCAGCAACGGCCCGGCCAATATCGGCTTTCCGGCGCCCTCCGGTGTAAAGCTCCATGATCGCCTCCACACCGACAATTGCCTGGGTAAAATCATCATCAAGATTAAAGCGAAACTCATCGAAGGTCAGCTCTGTGCCGCCAAGCTGGAGATCTGAAACAGTCAGATCCCGGGTCGCTGCATCCGTGTACCGATAGCCATAATCCCCAAACGCCCTCACCTCCGGCATCCGCTGGGCGCGCGCTGCGTAAACTCGTTCGCTTGCCGCGTCCATGCGATGGCGAGCAGCCTCGAGTTCAGGACTGTTCGACAAAACATCTTGGGCAAAAAGATCAAAGGTCTGCGCGGATGAGGTATCCATCAGTACCCACGCCATCATTGACGCGCAACACATTGTCCTCCATCGACGGATCGCACCCATGAATTGATCTCCCCTGCGACAGACTAACGGCGACGCCCCTCGACATCAACTGTTGCAAAGCCAACTTGATCGCTTGAGCGCCTGCGACTTCAATACGTTGCGCTTCCATGGTAGCACGGGAGGGTGGCCTGCCGCGGCCGACAAGGGGGATTTATGGACGACGTCTCGGGTGTCACAACGCAATGGAATGCTGGCTCACCACGGTTAATGGTGGCATTGAGCGGCTTTGCGTCGCGCTACAGGCCATGGGACGCTTTTCATTTTCAGGGCCTGACCAAGAACTACACGGTCAACAAACTTTTTCTGCGGGACCCGGAGCAGGCGTGGTATCATCGCGGCATTCACGGTGTCTCCCGCACCATCGACGAGACTGCCGCGTATGTGGCGGGCACGGTGGGGGAGCTGGGGGTTGAACGCACCGTGGCCATTGGTGTGTCATCGGGGGGATACGGCGCGCTGCTTTTGGGTTGGCTGCTCGACTTTGACGAAGTCCACGCAATTGCTCCGCAGTCTTATGTCGACATCGACAACAGGATCGCGAATGACGATTACTACATGGATGAGCAGGTCGCGAACATTTACACTTATGAGTACGCGCAAAGCGAGTATTTTGACCTCAAGCCTCTCTTTGAAAGCGACATCAACAGGCGCACGGCCTTTCACATTCATTATTGTGATACGCATCGTCTTGATACGATCCACGCGGAACGTCTTGAACACATTCCGAATGTCACCCTGCACCGTTATGCCGAGGGCGGACACAAACTCACCCCGCTCCTGACACGGAATGGTAAACTCGACGAGATCATCTCAAGCTCGTTGCAGGTCCCGCCAGCACCGGCGCGCCGTGCCAAGACGGTGAACGCCTAAAACCTGTCAGCACCGCACGGCCGCACATCTCTTAGCCGAGTTTCGCCTTGAGCTCTTCAATCTGCTTGGTGAGGTTTGTCACCTCCGCACGCAAGGCTGTGACCTCGGCTTCGACCTTATCGATCCTTGGTTTGGAAAACGCTTGAAGCAGCTCCTGCCCCTCGCCGCTGGTCATGTCTTTGCGCACGCCTTCCCATCCAAGCTGCTGCATTTTCTGAAGAAAATTCACAAAACGCTCGAGGTGTTCAAGGTTCACACCCGACGCCATTTGCTGGCCCTCAGCGGGCGGCGCGGTCAAAAAGTCATGAAAGCGGCGCGTCATGTTCTTGCCAGCAGCGCCAATCAAGTCCGAGCGTTCCCGCAGGCCATCGAGCACCTTGCCAAGGCCAAACTCGGTAAACGTTGTGCCGGGAACCATGGGGGGGTTCTCTTCGCCTTCAGGCTTGGCACGGAGAGAATTGAGCAAGAAGGTGGCGAAGTATTTGGTCCGGTCACCGCCATAACTCTCACCCATGCCGCCATCACTTGGCGCTGCAGCCGCAGCTGACGCTTGGGACGGCGGAGGAGGCGGTGCAGCCGCTGGTGATGCCCCCGCCGGCGCACCTTGACCAATTTTTGCAGCCTGCTCCTTCAGCGCCAAAAGCCTTGCCCGCCGAGCTTCGAGCTCGCCACCTTCGATTTGATCCGTTGCGCTCATTGTCGTCGTCCCCCGGCTCCATGTCGCTTCACAGCGGCGGCCGATTTCAGCCGCACGCCGAAAAGTTGTGCACTGCAAAGAAGGGTACTGCATGATCGGCGCGCGGAAAAGAGAAAATCCTGCTGAATGAAGGTGAAAGCGCGATCAGGATTGTGCGGCGCGCACTTTGACGGTAAGATTACAAGGCAAACGGGCTAGCGCCGAGGGGGATTCGGCTTTGAAACCTGAAGAAAATGATGATCCCAGGGATGAGGGTCACAATCGGCTGCCTTACCGCAAACGTGCCGATGTCAACATCAGTCAGACGACAGATGTTATTGATGGCGGCCGCCGGTACTTCCTCAAAGTTCCAGAGGGGGCGATCTACGAGGTGGGTGCAGAAGAGCATTTCCTCGTTGGTCGCTTCGACACGCGCATTTCTTTTGTTGAGCTCAAGGCAGCCTTCGATACCCGCTTTGGCGTCGAGCTCACCCAGGCGGCTTTGGAGTCCTTTGCCGCGGACATGATCGAAAAGGGTGTTCTCGAGGTTGTCGAAGACGCGGCCGCAACACCGCGCGGCATTCTGTTTGCGCCCGAAGATCCTGATCCGCGCGCCACACCTTTTCGCCGGACTTTGTTTGAGCCGACGGCACTGTTTGAGCGCTTGATGTCGACACGGCCACTCTGGCCGGTCTTATCGTTCCTGTGCATCTTTCTGTTTATCGCCGGTGTCGCGGTCACCGCGCAAAACGCCAGGTCGATGGTCGCGGGGTTTCAGCTCCTCAGCAATGGCGTGTCGATCTTCGCGACGATTGCCCTGTCGCTGTTCGCGGTGAACATGGTGAGCAAACTGGCGCAAGGCGCTGTTGCGCATGCCCACGGAGCACCGGTCAAGAGCTTTGGGGTTGTCCTGTTTTTTGGCTTCTTCCCGCGTTTCTATATCGATCAGCGCAAGATCTTTCAGCAAGGCCTTCGCTCACAACGACAGATTTATGCGACACCGCTCCTTGTACGGATGGGGCTCTTTGGTGTCTCGATGCTTTTGTGGATGGCGTTTGCCCCGCAAGGACATGGCCTTTCAGCGTTCTTCTTGCTCCTCGGTCATATGGCGGCGGCGGCATTTCTCGTCACGGCGCTGCCTCTTCTGCCAACGGATGGTTACCACTATATGGCCGCCTTGATTGGCCAACCTGACCTTCGTCCGCGCTCTTTTCGCTATCTCGGTATGCGGCTCAGAGGCCGGAAAGTCCCCGCCGAGATGACCGCAACCGATCGAGCCGGGGCCTGGCTTTTCGCCTCCGCGAGCGCTTTATGCCTGATGGTGATTGTTGCCCTTATCTTTGGTGCCATGGCGGTGGTGCTGGAGCGAGAGTTCAGCGGCGCAGGCACCACCATTTTTGCCGTGCTCTTGTTGCTCACGGGGCTTTGGCTCTATTCGGCGCGCAAGGCGGCCGCGAGGGCGGAAGAGCAGCTCAAAAGCAACGCGCAGCAGCTTCAGGCTGCCTTCCAAGTGGGCGCCAATCAAGACGAGCCCGGTGGCCAAGGATCAGTTGTCGCGCTTCAAACCCCGACGACGCCGCGGCGAGGCGCGCGCGCGCATGTGATCTCTGTTTCGGGCGGGCGCCTCCGTAAACGGCATATCTTGGGCGCCGGCGGCATCGTGTTGCTCGTCATTCTTTTCCTTCCGTATCACTATAAACCAGGCGGCACGTTTCGGGTGCTGCCCGATGGCCGCTCCGAGGTCCGTGCACGAATTGATGGTGAGGTCACCGAGATTTTTGTCAAGGAAGGCGATTTGGTCACCACCGGCCAACCCTTGGCGCGCCTCACCAATTGGTCGGCGGAGCGTAACATCAAGGTGATCGAGGCCGAGCTGGAAGGACAACGCGCGGTCCTTGATCGGCTCACCGAGGGGGCCGTCGCAGAAGAAATTGCGCTCGCCCAGGCCCAAGTTCAAAGGGCGGAAGCCGATGTCGCGCGCAAACGCGGGACGCTCGAGCGCCAAACGCTTCTCGCGCGGGACGGGCTTGCGACACCGCGGGCGATCGATGTGGCCGAAGATGAGCTGACCGCTGCGCTCGCCGATCTCAACGTGGCCACCGCCAATTTGGCCCTGGTCAGGCGTTCAGCGACCTCAAGCGAAGTGGCCGCGGCCCAAGCAAAAATTGAACGCCTGGTCGAGGAGTTGGCTTTTCGACGCGCCGAATTAGAGCGAACCCTGCTTGTGTCCAACATGGACGGGCGCATCGTGACCTCGGAAGATGGCTTACGCTTGGGTGATTACCTCACCGTGGGTGAACTCTTTGCCCAGATCGAGGACCAAAACCGTCCACGGATCGAAATTGCCCTTCCGCAGACTGAAGCGCGGTTCATTGAACCGGGTCTCCCTGTTCAGGTGAAAAGCTGGGGTTATTCTGATCGCACCGTCGAAGGCACCGTGGTGTTCTTTGCACCGAGCGTTGATACAAAAAGTGGTCAACCTGTCATTCGCGTGGTCGCAGAACTATCAGAGCAGAACCTTATTTTGCCTTCTGACATGACTGGTTTTGCCAAGATCGAAACCGAAGTGATGCCGGTCTGGCGCGCTTATATGTTGTTTTTGATCCGTTTCTTCCAAGTCGAAGTGTGGTCTTGGTTCCCGTAATAGCAGTGGACGCTTCCGATACAGCGACAAGGTCTTCATCAGTCCTATGATGGAAAAGCGCCACGAAACGATCCTTCGCCTTAGTCGTCATCACATCGCGGTGGCGGTGGGGTTTACGGTCGTTCTCAATCTTCTTTTTCTCGTCACCCCTATCTACATGCTGCAGATCTATGACCGGGTTTTAACCACGGGCTCGGTGCCGACGCTTCTGGTGCTGTCAGGAATTGCTCTTTTCCTTATGGGCATTTTTCTCTGTGCCGATGCGGGCCGTCGCCGCGTGATGAGCCGCTTGGCAGAACGACTGGATAACAACTTGGTCGAGCAAATCACCGTAAGAGGGTTCCAGGATCCGAGCAAAACCGCTGCCGATACGCTCCAAACCACGGGGAAACTTAACCAGCTCCAGCAGCTTCTCAACCAAGGCTTACCCGGAGCACTTCTTGATCTTCCGTTTACGCCATTTTTCATGCTGCTGCTCATTTTTGTGCATCCGGCGATTGGCGCCGTCGGAATTGTCGGGGCATGCGGCCTCGTTGGGCTTGCGCTGTTCAATGATCGAATATCCAAAGCGCCTCTCCAACACGCCTCGCATTCTGAACAGCAAAGCCAACACATGCTCAGCCAAATGATGCGTCAACGCAGCGCTGTCATTGGTATGGGGATGATCCGTAGCAGCGTTAGTCGGTGGACCGACATCCGGCGCCAAGTGATCAATGCGCAACTGAAAGCTGGTTTGCCATCGACCGTTATCGGGGCAAGCAGCCGATCACTCCGCCTTTCGCTGCAACTCTTGGTGCTGGGGGTGGGCGCCTATCTTGCGATTGGTGGGCACGTCTCAGCCGGAGCGATCATTGCCGGCTCCATCCTAATGGGGCGCGCGCTGGCACCAATCGACCAAATCGTGAACGGCTGGCGGGGTCTCGTTATGGGTCGGCGGGCGATTAAAGAGATCGATCTGTGGGTCGCTGGCGGCCACGATCAGCACATGAATGCGCCAACGCCTCTTCCTCGCCCAGACCCTCAATTGACGCTCGATCAGCTTGTTGTTGGGGCACCCGGCTCGCCGAAACCGCTGTTGAGCGGTGTTGATCAGAAATTCCAACGTGGGCGAATTGTTGTCCTGCTTGGAGCCAGTGGTGCAGGGAAAACCACGCTGCTCGAAACCCTCTCGGGCGCATGGCCACCGATCGATGGATCAGTTCAGCTTGGCTCGCGGGATCTGCACCTATGGCCAAGTGAAGACCGGGGCCGCTATCTTGGCTATCTTCCGCAGCAGGTGCAGCTCTTGCCCGGAACGGTCAGAGACAACATCGCGCGGTTCCAGCCAAGCGAGCCCGATGAAGTCTTTGAAACAGCCAAAGCACTCGGGTGCCACGAGCTTTTTTTATCCCTCCACGATGGATATGATACGAAGGTTGGCGAAGCCGGCGCCGTCCTTTCCGCGGGCCAGGCCCAGGCCGTTGGCCTCGCGCGCGCTTTTTTCCGAACACCGCCTTTGCTTTTGCTCGATGAACCGACAGCGCATCTCGACCCAACCCTCACGGGCGCCTTGATGCAGCAGTTTGCAAAGGCAGCGCGTCTCGATACCGACCAACGTCCCTTCACAGCGATTGTCGCAACCCATGATATGCGCCTGATCAATGCCGCCGATGATGTCATGTTCATCCGTGATCGGAAGGTCATAACACGGCCTCGAGAGGCCTATATGCAACAAATCTCGCAACTCCGTGATCGCCGGGCCGAACTGACCCAGGCCAACCAACAGCAGTCGGAGCCGCGCAATGCGTGAGGTCCAAACGATTCTGAATGATCCGTTGATCCGTCTCTGCGCTATCGCTTGCGCGGCCGGGTTCGGCGTTTTTTTGCTCTGGTCTGCCTTTGCTCCC
Source organism: Pseudomonadota bacterium (assembly GCA_039033795.1). Classification (GTDB taxonomy): domain Bacteria; phylum Pseudomonadota; class Alphaproteobacteria; order Caulobacterales; family Parvularculaceae; genus Parvularcula. The sequence goes on from JBCCBY010000103.1 coordinate 8,918, forward strand.
CTGGATGAAGGCGTGGTTGCGTCGGGCCAGTTGGTCGTCCGTGGTGAGCGCAAATCCATCGCCCATTTCGAAGGCGGAATCGTGCAATCGATCCATGTGAGCGAAGGTCAGCGGGTTGAACAGGACGAACGACTCCTCACGCTTGAGCCGGTCCAGTCTGAAGCAGAACGTGACGAAATTGCTCAGTCGCTCTTCAGTGCACAGGCCAGTCTTGCACGGCTCCGTGCACTGCGCGAAGGCTCCGAACCGCCATTCGAGGGCGTCACGACCGAGATCGCTCGCGGCACCGCGGACGATATTCTTGCGCAGCAGCGTCGCCTCTTTTTTCAACAAAAAGCAGCGCTTGACGCTGAACTGGCGTTCCTTGCAACACAAAGGGAGACCGCTGAAGGCCGCGCTTCCGACCTTGATCGGCAATTGGCGGTCGTCAACGCCAATTTGGCCGTGGCACGCAAAGACCTTCTGCGACGACGATCTGGTCTCGCCGAACAGCTCGACACCATCGATAATGTCCAGCGTGCTGAACGTGACGTCTTCGCCCTTGAGGCTGAGAGCGCTCGGCTCACGACCGAACGGAACTTGGCTCAGCGTCATGTTCTGGAGACGGATAGCCAAGCGCAAGAGCTTAGGTCGCGAACGCAACGCGAACGTGAAACCGAAGCGGCAGAGGCGGCAGCGATGGCCCTTGCTTTCCAAGAGCGCCTTGAGGCCAATGATGACCGGCTCGACCGCACCGTTATTACCGCACCACTATCAGGCCTCGTGCTCGGCCTGAACGCCAACACGATTGGCGGTGTGGTTCGACCGGGAGAAATCGTTATGGAGATTGTCCCTGATGATGGAAGTCTAATCGCCCTTCTCCGGATCATGCCGATCGATCGCGA
>JBCCBY010000104.1:0-9799 GCA_039033795.1 Pseudomonadota bacterium
CGATGAGCATCAGTCGGCCAGAAAAACGGGTTCGGAGCAAACTCCGGAAAATGACGGTCAGTGTACAGCTCTTACCAGTTGCTACATTCCCCGTCAGCACCAAATTGGTTCCCAGCAGCGCCTGAGCATCGAGCATAAACGGCACAGGACCATCGCCCCAGTCGGCTTCACCCACAGGGAATGGCGCCGCCGCGGCCCCGGTGTGGATCGCATAGCGTTGATGGGGCGTGACAGTTCGAACGGATGCACCAATCGATAGCTGTGTTATTTGCGAACACGGCGCGAGATCAATTTCGGCAATGATGATATCATCAGGATGCGGCGTTGTCACCGGGACCAAGGCATCGATTGCCGCGATCGTCCCAAAGACCTCCCCGTTATCACCCAAAGCAACGGGCACCCCAGGTCTCAGACACTGCTGGTCGGCAAGAGATCGAGGCAAGGCAGCTGTCACAGATTCCCTCAGCACAGCGATGACTTTGCCGATAGGATCGGCGGGCAATGGCGCTTCTTCTGGGAAAATCTCAGATGCAATGCGGGCAAACGCGCTCATGGTTGGTTATCCTTTTGGAGGATCGGAATATTGAGCCGCAACATCATGCGGCCATCGGGTGGTCGGAAAGTTTCGATGGCAATAAGACTTGTCGCCTTGCCAAGATGAAGCTGTGTCAGCTCATCGCGTGTTGGTTGTCCCGTACCCCTTGGCAGCAGCAACTCAAGCACAATGAGCGCGTCCTCTGACGACAGCAGCGACTTCAGTCGCACACCGATCGATTGCGGCGCCCGGCTATCACGAGCGATGAGGGCAAAGAGCGAATGAAAATAATCTTGAATGTCCTCATTGGGCAGGACGCTTGGTGGAAGATCGTTATCGATAACAACTTCCGTGACAAAGAGCCGGCCGTGAAAGTCCTGGATGAGGCCTTTGATCACTGTTGCAACGTCACCGCCTTGGGGCTGCGTTTCGATGTCAGGTTTGTCGTCAAGCGCGTCGTCAGGCTCGGGTTGACGCGAAGGAGACACCACCCCTTGGTTCGCCGCTGCGAGTATGGAATCGATCCGTTCTAAAAGCAGTCCTGCTGAGTAAAGAATATGCTCAAGATATTCATCGCGCTTCTCGACCGGAACATCGATTTCACTATCACCCTTTAAGAGGCCAGCGAACCCAGTGATCGCATTCAGCGGTGTACGAAGTTCATGGTTGAGGCCGGAAAGAAGCGCGCGTTGGGCACCCCTCGCCTCATCGGCTTGGCGCTGCATGTCTTCAAGCTCTTCCTCCGCGCGACGCAACCGGAGCGCGAGGTCATAAGCACGCCGCCGCGCGCTGCCTTCAAGCCCCTTTGTCGTCACCGCCGAAGCCGCCATTGCGCCCTTTCGCTCGGGATTGGCTGCAAGCGTTAGGGGTACGGCAGGCAAGCTTAACTGATGGTTAAGCCTGTTCGGCTGACCCAGCTTTCTCCGCCCGTTGCTTTTCGATCCGCGCTGCTGACACAGATGGCGGGACATAACAAAGGACGCGATCACCCAGCCGCGGCTCCAATGGCGCGGCAGATGAGTCGAATCGAAGCTGCCCATCACGCTCAATCAAGATGATCATTTGATCCGCGGCGGCGTCGCGAGCAAAACGTTCAGGCGGGTACGCCTCTGATATTCTGGTCATCTGAAAGCCCCACCCTTTATGGTGAAGAGCCATCAGATCCTCGAGCGCCATGGGTCTTGAGAAAAGCGGCTTGCCCTGAAGAGCGTAGGATACTGTCCGGCGATGTCCTTCGATACCATGGGCAGACAGCTGGAACGTACGTGCACGGTCGAACTCAAATGCCAAATCCGTGCAGACAAGCGCATTGTGGCTATCACTGCCTGTCACGGCGAGAAGCGTGCCGTAATGATTGAGTTCGATATGGTGCTCAGCGACCTCGGAAAGAATTTCTCCGTAAAAGGATGGCAAACCCTCTTGCCTAACGGTGCGCAGGGCGCGGTAGTTGGTGTCGGTGATCAGCACCGGGACGCCAAGGTCTCGCAAGCGCACGCCGAGCGCCGCCGCCCAAGGAGAGGCTCCGACAATCAGCACACCCGGTTTCCCTTTATGCGCAAGGCCTAAAAACCGGCCGAGGGGAGCGATCGAAAACCCATGGGCAACAACCGTGGCAAAAACCATGGCGAAGGCGAGCGGCACCATTTTGGCACCATCCGCATACCCAAGCGCCACCATCTTCTCAGCAAAGAGACCGGATACAGCGACGGCAACGATGCCGCGCGGGGCAATCCACGCAAGAAGTGAGCGCTCCGACCAGGTGGTTTCGGTTCCTAAAAGCGAAGCAAAGATCGTCATTGGTCTCACGACGAAGAGCATAACCAGGACGAAGCCAATCTCGCGCCACCCCATGTCAAACAGCACATCTGACGAGAGGCTGGCGGTGAGAAGAATGAACACACCGGAGACAAAAAGAACAGCAATGTTCTCTTTGAAATGGAGCAGCTGGTTGATGCTGGGTAGTTTGGCGTTTGCCAGCGTGATTCCCATGACGGTCACGGACAACAATCCTGCTTCTTCTTGGAATTCATTGGCCACGGCAAAGCAAACGATCACAGCGACGAGCAAGACCGGGGTTTTGAGATACTCCGGGACCCAACCTCTCAAAAACGATCTGGCCACGAACAGACCAAGACCCAAACCCAACGCCAACGAAAAAACAGCACCGATCGCGAGACTGCCGCCAATTTGATAAAGCGCCAAGGCATCGGGGCCGGGCTGGCTTAAATGATAGGCTTCGTAAACAACGACCGCCAGCAGCGCGCCAATGGGGTCATTGATGATCCCCTCCCAGCGCAAAAGTGTCGCAGGGCGGCTTGCGAGCTTAGCTTGGCGCAGCAAAGGGCCAATCACCGTTGGCCCCGTCACCACCATGATCCCGCCGAAGAGGAGCGCAGTGGGAAGGCCAAGACCGGCCATGAGATGCGCAGCGGCGGTCCCCAGGGTCCAAGCGATGAGCGCGCCCGGCACCACCAAGCGCCGCACACCGCGTCCGAGTTCCTTCAGCTCATCGAATCGAAGCTGCAGGCCGCCCTCAAAAAGAATGATACCGACCGCGAGGGAAATCAGAGGATCGTAAATTTCACCGAACGTCTCCCTCGGTGCCGCGATCCCCAAGACAGGCCCAAGCACGATCCCGGCCAATGACAACAGAACGATGCCTGGCGCGTTGATCCGCCAGGCCATCCACTGCGCGCCAATCCCGGCAACACCCACCAGCGCAACGGTTAGGACGAGGTCGGTGCTCATGGCCGACCCCAAATGTGTTGCCTAGCAGTCCTTGAAATTGGGATCGCGCTTTTCAATGAAGGCGTGCATGCCCTCTTTTTGGTCCGCCGTCGCGAAGACCGAATGGAACACGCGGCGCTCAAACAGCACACCCTCGGACATCGTCGTTTCAAAGGCGCGGTTGACGCTTTCTTTGACCATCATGGTCGCTGGACGGGAGAAACTGGCGATCTTTTTCGCTGCCTCCAGGGCCGTGTCCATCAGCTCAGCGGTGGGGACAACACGGCTCACCAGTCCACTCCGCTCAGCCTCTTCCGCCCCCATCATGCGGCCGGTCAGGCACAAATCCATGGCCTTCGACTTACCAACAAAGCGTGCAAGCCTTTGCGTGCCGCCAGAGCCCGGTATCGCACCGATGGTGATTTCCGGCTGACCGAACTTGGCGTTCTCCGCTGCGATGATGAAATCACACATCATCGCCAACTCACAACCACCGCCGAGCGCATAACCCGAAACCGCGGCAATCAAAGGCTTTCGGGTGCGCGATGCCTGTTCCCAATTGGCGGTGATGAAGTCTTCGAGATACGCGTCCATAAAGGACTTATCGGCCATCTCCTTGATGTCGGCGCCCGCAGCAAATGCCTTTTCGGAGCCAGCGAGAACAATGCAGGAGATCTGTTGATCACCATCAGCCGCGATCAACGCGCTCGTCAGCTCGTCCATCAATTCCTTGTTCAGCGCGTTCAGCGCGTCTGGCCTGGCCAGCCGGATGATCCGGACTCTGTCCTCGGTTTCAGTCTCTAAGCAATTGTAAACCATACGATTCTAAGCTGCCTTCCTAGTAAACCCCATGCGCAGAATGTCGCTGCGCTTAGACTTCTCGCACGAGCGAGACAACAGGTGGTCGAAAGCGCGACGCGAAACGTCCCAGCGGGGGTGACGGAACCGGTGAGCATCGCTATCTGCGAGCGCTAAGACCATTGAGCCTGAGGGACAGACCATGGAATTTTTCACATCGCCGAGCCTGATCGCGATCTTTTTGTTCATTGGCTCCTTTGCGCTGCTCAATGCGTTTGAAAAAGGACGCTGGGACTAACGCGCTCATCGCTGCGCAGCGGTATGCTAGCCCCCAGTCTTTTTCTTTTTATTGGCCTTGTCGTTCTGCTGTTCGCAGGCGACAGGCTTGTGCGCGGCGCTGCGAACCTTGCCAAGCTCGCGAATGTTCCCCCCCTGATTGTTGGCCTCACGGTGGTGGCCTTTGGAACATCCGCCCCCGAATTGGTGGTCACCATCGGCGCGGTGCTTGGCGATGCTGCCGGTATCGCGATGGGGAATATTGTTGGCTCCAACACCGCCAATGTTCTGATGGTGCTGGGATTTCCTGCGATCATATTTCCCATCACGATGAGCGTGCCGCGTCTTCGGCTCCACGGTGGCGCGCTTTTGTTTGCGACGTTCCTTTTCTGCGGGATGGTCTACCGAAGCGGGACGATCGATACCTTCGAAGCTGTGGTCTTTAGCCTCGGTATGCTGATCTATTTTGCCCTGATGGTTTGGGAGAGCCGAGGCGGGCACGGCGCGGCAGACGATGTTGACGAGGTGACCGCAGAAAATCCCCGACTTCTTCCCACGTTAGGGCTGTTGGCAATCGGCTTGGTCGGCCTTCCCTGCGGCGCATCCCTTCTTGTTGAGAATGGTGAGCATCTTGCGAAAATGCTCGGTGTGCGGGATGAAGTGATTGGCTTGACCGTCGTTGCCTTTGGTACGTCGTTGCCCGAACTCGCAACGGTGCTCGCCGCTGCATTGAAAAAAGAGAACAGCGTGGCCGTCGGCAGCATCGTTGGGTCCAACATCTTCAACCTTTTGTTCGTGGGGGCAGCGGCCGGCTATGCTGGCAAGGCGTCCTTTTCGAGCGCCGCGCTTAACGTCGATATACCCGTGATGATTGCGGTTACGCTGTTTGTCAGCCTGCTCATCTTTACCCGGACAACCTACGGCCGAACGCTGGGGGCGATCAGCGTTGCGGTCTATCTGGGCTATCTCATCGCCATCGGAACGGCGGCAAGCTGATGACCAAGCGGGTCCTCATCACGGGTGGCGCCAAACGTCTTGGCCGGATCATTGCCGAAACATGCGCAGCCCAAGGTTGGACACCGGTTATCCACTACAATGCATCGGGCACGGAAGCGGCGGACGTGGCGGCAAGCCTTGGCGGTGTCGCGGTGGGTCAGGGACTGGAGGAGCCAGGCGCCGGCGAAACACTGATTGGAAAGGCCGTCGACGCCGCGGGCGGACCGCTTCACGCGTTGGTCAATTCAGCCTCGATTTTTGAGCACGATACGGCCGCGACGATGACGGAGGAATCGCTCCTTCTTAATTTTCGGATCAACGCGATGGCCCCGCTTCTGCTGGCCAAGGGCTTTGCGGCACAAGCGCCGCAAGGTTCGGTGATCGTGAACATGCTCGATCAAAAGATTGCCAATCCGAACCCCGATCATTTTAGCTACACGGTGAGCAAAGAGGCACTCCACGGGGTGACCCGTAACTTAGCACAAGCGTTTGCCCCCAAAATCCGAGTTGTCGGCGTCGCGCCGGGATACAACCTGCCCTCACCTGGCCAGTCCGACGAGAAATTCGAGCGTCTGGCACCCACGGTGAACATCCTTGAAAAGCGGCTTGACCCCAAGGATGTCGCGGGTGCAGTGCTGTTTGCCATGACCAATCAGGCGATCACAGGACAGGTGCTGCTGGCGAGCAATGGCGAGCATCTTAAACCCGCGGCTCGCGATATCCAGCTTGCGGACTAATTCTGTGCACCTTCCTATTCTTGCCCCAGGCTTTTACGCTGTGTTTCTTGAAAATCTGCGCTTAGACGTGCGGATCGGTATTTTGCCGAGCGAAAAGCAGGCGCAGCCCGTGTCGTTCCATGTGGCAGCAATCGTTGAACGGATCAGCACAGGCGACGGTATTGAGGATGTCGTGGATTACAACCATTTGCGCGACACGATTGTTGACATTGTCGAGGCAGGGCCCGTTGGCCTGCAAGAAACCCTGTGCGAAGCGATCATCGAACGGCTTCTCCGTCATCCATCCGTCCACGGCGTGGTTGTCGAAACCCGGAAGCTGGCGGTCTATAGCGATGCGCAAGGCGTTGGCTGCCACATGTCCAACATTGGTCGGGAGGCCTTGGCGTATGTTTGAGCAGCGCATCGTCTTTCGCTTTGAAGCGGCCCATGAATTGGGGAGCAATGTTGGTGATCCGTCCCATGATTATGCCCACATCCATGGGCACAGTTTCGAGGCTCTGTTGATCCTGCGCGGGGAGACAGATCCCGACAAAGGCTGGCTGATCGATTTCGCCGCGGTGAAGGCCGAAGCAGCACGCGTCCGCTCGTTGCTCGACCACCGCCTGCTGAATGCCGTGGACGGCCTTGGCAAGCCGACACTGGAAAACCTGTCGAAGTTTATCTTCGATCACGCCAAGGTGGGGCTCCCCCCCCTCGCCGCTGTCGAGGTGGCCAGGCCATCCCTTGGGGAAATTGTTCGCTACGAACCATAGGACGCGGGGGGGGGAGTGAAAGCGAAGCTGACAGCTATTTTTGAACAACTGTCAGCCAAGAGATCATCCGCTATCCCGCTTTACGAAACCTCAAGGTCATGCGATCTGATTCGCCAATCGCCAGCATATCGTCTCTCAGTTCAGCATTGTCTTCGGGAACATCGAGCGTGGGGGCGAGGCGCCACACTGCTTCGTCCTCTGTGGGCTGATCTAAAGGATTGGCGTTCACCTCTGACGTGGCCTCGAGGGTGAAACCAACACCTTCGGCCAGGGCGACAACGGCAGACTGTTTGATGTATCCGCGGCTACCGCTCGCCCACGCATCGGGCATGTCTTCCTGAGCCCGATGCTGCACAACCCCGAACACCCCGCCCGGTTTGAGAAGCATATGAATTTCCGACAAAACATCCTCAATCAAGGCATTGCTCTCGTCCGCCGCCATGATGTTGTGAAACTCACGGATCATCATCACGACATCCACCGTGCCGGCAAGCTCGCCGGAGACGGCGCCATAGGCTATCGCTTCAAAGGATGGTGAGGCTGCGTCATACTTTGCGGTCTGTTCATCCGGCCAGGTCGTTGTCCAATTGGGTCTCTCGGCGAGGAACGCCGGTGGTGAATAATCGGAGCCAAACGATTCCCATACAGAAAGTGGCCGGTCAGCCCCGATGATCTTACCATCCGGTCCAAGATAAGCCGCCAAAATACCCGTGTACCACACATTTCCCGGCGTTGTGTCAACCACCGTCATCCCAGGCTCGACGCCGAAAAATGTGAGGGTTTCCTGAGGGTGTCGGTAGACAACACGGGCTTGGGCCTCTTCGGGCAACGCACTGATGATTTGCTCGAGGCTTGCGGTTTCTTGCGCGACAGGCTCGTCGATGACCTCAACAGGCATAGGTTGTGGTGCTTCACTGGGCATTGATTGTTCGGGGACTGATTGACCACATGCACTGAGAAAAGCGCAGGTGGACAGGACACTTAAGGGCCTAAACATGGGTTCTCTCCGTCTTGGACAGCGCCAAGGATGCTCACCGGGCGGCTGCTCGCCGGGGGCCTAACACACATTTTGAAATGTGATCACATTTTTCGCATGGCGCATCCGAAGGCCATCGTCGCCTGCTCTTTTGATGGTGTGTCTTAGGCAAAGATCGCCACGAGCTGGCGCCCAGCCGCAATGGGGCGACCATCGCTCGCCCACATGGCCATGTCTTGGGCTGACCAACCACCGCCTGCGGACTGAGCGCGCGTTGACAGAAGATACCAACCATCCTCGGTGGTCATGTCGTCCGTCATCAGATCGAAATGCCAATTGACCGAGGAAACCGGCGCCAAGGTTTTCATCATCGGCAAGGTGCCTGGCGGGGTCAGGTCGCCCAGCGCCAGAACACGCAGCTCCGTTTCTTTGGGAGTCCGTTCGCGATGGCGACCCCACCACAGGATCGTGGTCTCATCGGTTCCGCTAAAGGGTGGACGGCCGCCCGCCAAGCGAAGATCAAAATTGGAAAGAAACCCGGGCCGCATCGGGTTTGGTGGTTCGTTGTCGAGGTCCTCGACCTTCGGAACGCGCGGAAAGGGGTGGTCGAGAAAACTGAGTTCGCTTTCCCGCGCTTTGCCAAAGACGAACAGCGTTCGGGTCGCCAGCCCGCCATCGTTGAGGAGATCCACCGCAACAAACGTCGCTGACTTCCCCTGCCGAACGATTTGCGGCACCGCACGGACCGCCCCGCCCGATGGCCCGAGGAACGCAACCTGCACCGAACGCAAGGCTGGAAGATCAGGAACCAGGCGCAAGGCCGCCTCAGCGCAAATCGCTGATGACAGGCCTCCATAAGCCGTCCGGCCTTGCAGCCAATTGTCAGGAACATCGATACGAAACGCCTCGCCGTCCCACGTGCCTCCTCCCATCAATTGCGAGAAATCCATTCCACATCCCTTTCCCGGCCATGCCGGAGACGCTTAAGCGACCAGAATGGCGGAACCTAGTGCGAAGATATTCTCCGGCGAAGCGACCTTTATGAAGGGTGTCGTGGCCATGGACGGCCTGCCGCCCACGGACCTCGGCGAGTTCGCTTTTGCCGGTCGATCCAATGTCGGCAAAAGCTCGCTGTTGAATGCGCTGATGAACCGCAAGGGTCTCGCGCGCACGTCCAACACGCCCGGGCGCACGCAAGAAATCAATCTCTTCGATATTGGTGGGCAGTTCCGGCTGGTTGACCTTCCCGGGTATGGTTACGCCCGCGCCTCGCGCAGCAAGGTGGAAATGTGGACCCATCTGATCTTCGATTATCTGCGCGGTCGACCCAACCTGCTGCGGGTCTTTGTCCTTATCGACAGCCGGCATGGCCTCAAACCGGCGGACGCGGCCTGTATGGACAGCCTTGATGAGGCGGCTGTCAGTTATCAGGCTGTCCTCACCAAGGCCGACAAGATCAAGCCAACGGGAGCCGCGCACCAACGGGATGTTTTGACCGAGGCGCTGATGAAACGTCCAGCAGCCCACCCCGTCGTGCTCACAACATCATCGGAAAAAAAAGAAGGCATTGGCGATGTCCGGGCGGAGATCTTGGAATCGCTTAAAGGTTGGACCACCTAACGCCCTGATATCGAGGAAATCGCGAGCGACGTGTAACCTCAAACGCTCCCGCGCTGAATCACCCCATGACGAGCAAGGACAACGCGATGACGAGCGCTCCCCATCTTCAGGTGATCGAAGGCAGCACGCCCAAAAAAACAGCGCGCCCCGCCACAGATTTAAGCCGCCTTGGCCCTTTGATGGCCGCCGCCCAGGAGGGCGACAAAAAGGCGTATAATGAAGTCCTAAAAGCCTGCGATGCGTGGCTGCGGATCTTTCTCGCCCGCCGCGTCGCCCCCGACAGCATCGAAGATATCGCGCAAGAAGCGCTGTTGGCGCTTCACAAAAAACGACACACCTATGATCCAGAAAAGCCGTTCGCGCCGTGGTTCGTTGCCATTGC
>JBCCBY010000105.1:0-9623 GCA_039033795.1 Pseudomonadota bacterium
GCGCAAAACTGCACCTATGCGCAGTTGAAAATGCTTCTGACGCGTCTTGGCTGGCACTCGACCATGGTGGTCACCGGTGACCCCGAGCAAACCGACCTGTTGCCTGGTGTTTCGGGCCTTGCCGATATTTGCAACAAGCTTGAGGAGATCGAAGAAATAGGTGTGACGCGCTTCAAATCCGGCGATATCGTTCGCCATCCGCTCGTCGCGAAAATGGTCGGCAAGATATAGTGGTCATCTGTGGGCGCATCACCCGGTGCGCCCATCTTCGGTGGTGGGATTAAGGGGGGGCTAATCGTACCAACCGTCCCGCGCTTCCTCTTCGGCGCCCTCTCGCCAAGTTGCCATCGCTGGCAAATTCCAGACAGCGTCCATATAATCTGTCAACGGCGCGAAAAGCGGTACTGGACCATAGGTTTTTATGCGCGAAACCACCGGCGCGAACATGGCATCCACGGCGCCGAAAGGGCCAAAGAGGAACGGTCCGTCCTCTGATTTCTTCATCAAAGCATCCGTCCAAAGCGTGTGAATTCGCTTAAGGTCCTTCGCCACGCCAGGCGGACAACTCAACGACTTATCCACATTCACGATATCCATTGGCCATGTGCCACGGAGTTGAGAGAAGCCAGCATGCATTTCAGCGGCCATGGAACGCGCCCGCGCGCGCTCTTCTCGATCCCTCGGCCAAATCATATGATCTGGGTAAAGATCAGCGAAATACTCGATGATCGCGAGGCTATCACCGATCGTCACATCATCACCGAACAAGCATGGCACCAGACCCGACGGCGAGTGCTTTTTGACCTGAGCATAGGTCTCCGGCGTGTCGAGGCGGATCTTCATTTCCTTAACAGGCAACGAGAAATGCTCCGCAACAATCCAAGGGCGCAGAGACCACGATGAGAGGTTTTTGTTGCCGATAAGGAGCCTGAGATCGGTCATAGACGACTTCCCTTTCTTGCCCGTCTGAAGCGCAAAGGCGACGTCTTGGCAACGCAACATCCGAAGCCGTCTTTCCCCTTGCCATCAAGGGCGGCTAAAGCTTCTTTCTATCAAAGGGTATTCAACACCTTCGCAGGGACGAACAGTATGGCGCGGCGCATGCAATCGCGGACAAGCACCTCCATGGGGGGCGATATCGTCCAGGAGGAATCAGGTTGGCGCTATCCATTCTTGATTTTCCTGGCGACACTTTTCTTGTCGGGTTTTGTGCTGATCTACTATTTCGGGCCACGGCCGGAAGAACTGGCTGGCGATGCGCCTCGGCCGAGCTTGGCTGAAGACTCCGTGATCATTTCGGTGGGCAGTGTGCCTTTTGACGTGCCTGCCAACCATACCGTGTTTCCAAAGGACCGAAGGGCAGGCAATCGTGAGCAGCTGGCTCTTTATGCCGCTTGGCCGCGCATGGATGGCTACACCCCGTCGCGACGGATCGACTTTATCGAGAACAGGCCGAACTCGCGACGGATCGATGTGGTGATTGAGACCAACAACACGCCGTTTGACGAACGCGAGCGGCTTGAAATTCTTTATATGCAGCATGTGACAGAGGCGGGTGGTGTGCCGGGCGAGCATGGGCTGACCCGCTATGAATTCCAATCGAGCTCAAGCCTCTCGCCGGGCTCTGGTTACGAAAACCGGGTTATGTTTATCGGCTCAACCGAGACCGGCGATCAGGCCGTTCTTTTCTGTTACAACCACGGCGATGACGACTTGATCCCTCCCGACTGTTTCCGGATTTACGACCTCACCGAGGATGTTTGGGTGCGCTATTCGTTTAAACAGCCTTATTTGCCTGAATGGCGCCGGATCGACGGCGCGGTGCACGGCTTTGTCGACGACTTAATGGCGCAATAGCGGCGCCAGAGCGTCTTTACTTCTGGCTAACCATGATGACGCCAAGAGCAAGTCATGGACGCGCTACTCTATCTTCTGTCGTTGGGGTTTTCTGGTTCTGACCTGACCCGAGCCTTGATCCTGGTGCTCCTCGGCTCACTCTTTGTCAGCAGCCGGTTCCTGCCTTGGAAGATGACCTTGCTGCTGCTCGCGGTGGATCAGCTGTGGCCTTATTATTCGATGTTGCGTGACGGCGTGGGTGCAAGGGTCGTGGTCGATACCCTGATCGGATATGCCGATCACTGGCAGGACAACATCGTCGGCCTGTTGGTGCGTTGGGGCGGTTTTTACATCTTCGTGCGCGGTATGTATTCAGTCCGCCGCAAGCTGCACAACGCTTTACCGGAACAGAAAAAGGCCGGATCGATGTCCTATTAAGGGTCGGGCTGATCCAGCAAGGATTGGTCGAGGTCGATTGATGCGACGTCCGTCTTTAGGGGCCGCAGGCGGACAGCTATTCGGTTGGCGTCGCCGCGAAAGCGCTCGGAGATCAGCCGAACGACCTGTTGGTCATCCCGCCAAAAAACGCCCGAAAAGGCATCAAGCACCGCCTTCGCCACGTTATCGACGTCATGAGCACCGCGCTTTTCCGCCATCACACTGGTCCATATCCGCACCTCGAAGGGTCCAAACCAAGGACGAACGCCCGCGGCCTCTTTTTTCACAAAAGACGAGACATATTTCTTCAGTGCTCGTGTTTGCGTCGTTGCCGCATCGATCAGCACCAAAGCGTCCTCACCGCGGGTGAACACACGAACTTTACCGGCTCCTGAGCCCATCGTTATCCTCTCACCCGTATCACCCAGCATGCACCCTAAGCGACAAAGAGGGGTTGGCGAAAGAAAGCCGCCGCCTGCGACAACATTGGGATGAGGTCTCGCTTGCCTCAACATTGCCCTTGTCGACGGCCTCCCCTACCTGGCGAGCGTGGATGAAGGAGACCCCAGCGATGGCTGAGACCCGCACTGAGACTGACAGCTTTGGCCCCCTCGAGGTTCCGACAGACAAGTATTACGGCGCTCAATCTGCCCGTTCGCTGATCAATTTCGCGATCGGTGTTGAGACGATGTCTCCTGCCATGATCCGCGCGCTTGGCGTTGTGAAGCGGTCGGCGGCGCGCGCCAATATGGGGCTCGACAACCTTGAAACGAAGGTTGGTGATGCCATTGTGAACGCAGCGACGGAGGTTGCTGAGGGAAAGCTGGATGACCACTTCCCGCTATCGGTTTGGCAGACCGGTTCAGGCACCCAGTCGAACATGAACGTCAACGAGGTGGTGGCGAACAGGGCGATCGAAATCCTCGGCGGCGAGATCGGCTCAAAAGAGCCGGTCCACCCCAACGACCACGTCAACCGCAGCCAATCGTCCAACGACACGTTCCCCACCGCGATGCATATCGCAGCAGCAGAAGAAATCGTTCATCGCCTTGTGCCGGCGCTGCAAAAACTCCGTAACGCTCTTAATGACAAAGCAGAAGCATTTAGGGATATCATCAAGATCGGCCGGACGCACCTCCAGGACGCAACGCCGCTGACCCTCGGCCAGGAATTCTCCGGCTACGTTGCAATGCTCGATTACGGTGTTGAAGGTATCGAGGGCCAGCTGCCCTGCCTTTATGAACTTGCCCAGGGCGGAACCGCCGTCGGTACAGGCCTTAACGCTAAACCTGGTTTTGCTGAGGCGTTCGCCGAAGAAGTCGCGGCGTTCACCAAGCTTCCTTTCGTCACAGCACGGAATAAGTTTGAGGCACTGGCAACCCACGATTCACTTGTCGCTGCCCATGGCTCACTCAACAATATTGCCGTGAGTCTCTTTAAAATTGCCAATGATTTGCGTCTTTTGGGTTCCGGCCCGCGCTCCGGTCTTGCTGAACTCCGTCTGCCGGAGAACGAGCCCGGCAGCTCGATCATGCCCGGCAAGGTGAACCCGACACAGTGCGAGGCGATGACGATGGTCTGCGCCCAAGTGATGGGTAACAATGCTGCCGTCAGCTTTGCCGGTAGCCAAGGGCATTTTGAACTCAATGTGTTTAAGCCGGTGATCATCTACAACGTCCTGCAGTCGATCAGTCTGCTGTCCGATGCAGCGATCAGCTTCACCGACAAGTGTGTCGTTGGCATCGAGGCCAATGAGGAGCAAATCAAGAGCCTGATGGAGCGTTCCTTGATGCTGGTCACCGCGCTTGCACCCACGATTGGCTATGACAACGCAACGACGATCGCCAAAACGGCCCACAAGAACGGGACAACCCTACGCGAAGAAGCCGTTGGCCTCGGGTTTGTCTCCGAGGAAGACTACGACGAGATCGTCCGCCCAGAAAAAATGATCGGACCGCGTTAGGTTCATCCCCTTCGCTTATGAAGCAGGCGGTTGAAGACCAATCGCCTGCAGAGCGACCACCTGCAGCAAGAAAACGCCCAGCCAGTGGCCGCTGTTGATCGCGGTCAGTGAAAAGGGCCGCCCCTCGTAACGGTGGTTGACCAACATCACCGGGAAAACAAAGCCGACCCATAAAATAAAGGCCGTGCCAAATGCCATCGTCCATGCTCCGGCCTCATCCGGCGCGAGAATAAGGGCACCGGCGACGATCGCAGCAATCCAAAACTCCGAGAAAAATGAGATCACAAAAGGCCAAGGCGACGGTTTTCCTGATGGGCCTTTGATGTCCTGTTCCGTCAGGCCCGCGGCCGCCATCCATGGCCGGCCAAGCACACCATAATAAACAGCACCGAACACAAACGACGCTGTGGTTGCCACCAAAATGGGTAAAATATTGATCACGATGTAGATCACAGCAAGTCCATACGCTGAGCTATTGGCTCGCGCTCCCTCGTCCCACCGCGTCTATGTAGGAAAGATGGACCGTCATTCCTACGCCTGTTGCAGATTCTCCTCAGTTTGAACCGCTCCGCAGGCGTCACGAAAAAGTCATTGGCATTTCTTCGATGAAAGTGTATTCGGTCCGGCTGCCTTGCATTGCCTATGCAAGAACGCACCGAGGCAATCATGGTTTTCCGCACGTTTGAACATTTGGTCGATCCGCTTAAGGACGAGGCTCCTACCCGTCCGCCAACAACGCTGTTCGCTTTTATCTGGTGTTATGCTCGGCCGTTCCGTTGGCTCCTCGGCACGATGATCATCACCTCGACCTTCATTGCACTGATGGAGGTGTTCGCTTTTGAACGCATCGGCGCCCTTGTCGATCTTGCTGCACAATCGAACGGCGAGAGTTTTATGTCCGCGCATGGGCTTGAATTGGTTTTGACGATTGGCGTGATCGCCTTCGCATGGCCGTTGCTGTCTGTTCTCGATGACCTTATTTTGTTGCAGGGCCTGATGGGCAACATGGCGATGAACATCCGCTGGCGGGGCCATCGATACTTGCTTCGCCAGTCCTCGTCGTTCTTCGCGGATGATTTTGCGGGCCGTGTGGCAACCAAGCTGATGCAAACGGCGCTCGGTGCACGGGAAACAGCGGTCAAGCTGACCAACATCATGGTGTGGGGATCGGTCTATTTCGGCTCAGCCTTTCTTCTGTTCTTTGCCAATGATCCTTGGCTAACCGCACCGCTCGTGGTGTGGCTGGCCGTTTATCTTGGCGCGATGCGGTTGTTCCTCCCGCGCATGGCGAAGGTCTCAGAACAGCAGTCCGAGGATCGCTCGATGCTGACGGGGCGGATCGTTGATGCGTACACGAACATTGGTACGGTGAAGCTTTTCTCCACCGGCCCTGCGGAGGACGCCTATGCACGCGAGGGCATGGAGACGATGCTTGGTTCGGTCTACGGCCAGATGCGGCTGGCGACCGGGCTTTCGGCAATTCTTCACTTTATCAATGGTTTGATGATTGCGGGGACACTGGGTCTCGGATTGGTGCTTTGGACAGGTGGACAGATCAGCATCGGCGCGGTGGCCTTTGCGTCGACGCTTGCACTTCGCCTTCAAGGCATCAGCCACTACTTTCTTTGGGAAATCGCCAACCTCTTTGAGAACATCGGCATGACGCAAAACGGCATGGAAATGATGTCCAAGCCGCTGAGCATCGTTGATCAAAGTGACAAGCCCCTCCGTGTGGAGAAGGGTGAAGTGATCTTCGATGATGTCACCTTCTCCTACGGCAAGGACAAAGGCGTGATTGGTAATTTCGCGATGACCCTCAAACCCGGCGAAAAGGTCGGTCTGGTCGGACGGTCGGGGGCTGGCAAATCAACGCTCGTGAACCTTCTGTTGCGCCTCCACGACGTGGAAGGCGGAAAGATTTTGGTCGATGGCCAAGAGATTGCAGGGATCACGCAAGACTCGCTTCGCTCGTCGATCGGTGTTGTGACCCAAGACACAGCGTTGATGCACCGTTCAATCCGCGAAAACATCGCCTACGGACGGCCGAATGCGCGTGAGGACGAGATCATCGCCGCTGCGAAGAAGGCTGAGGCCTGGAGCTTTATCGAGGAACTCGTGGACCAAAAGGGTCGGCAAGGCCTTGATGCCCATGTTGGTGAGCGCGGCGTGAAACTCTCCGGTGGTCAGCGCCAACGCATTGCGATCGCCCGGGTCATCCTCAAGGATGCACCCATCCTCATTTTCGACGAAGCCACGTCTGCGCTCGATAGCGAAGTCGAAGCAGCTATCCAGGGGCGGCTCGATGATTTGATGGGTGACAAAACCGTCATCGCGATTGCCCACCGCTTGTCGACGATTGCCGCGATGGATCGGCTGATCGTTTTGGAGCAAGGCCAAATTGTCGAAGAAGGCAGCCACCATGCCCTCCTCGCTCTTGATGGTCTTTATGCGTCTTTATGGAAACGGCAATCAGGCGGCTTTATTGGCACCAAGGAAGATGCAGCATGATGGGCCGCATCGCCTTTGTTGGATCGACGGCGTTGCTTCTCCTCATGGTGGGTTGCGGCCACGGGCAAAGGGCGTTGTTGCCCCTGGGCGAACACCTTAAGCCCGAGGCGTTGTTCCGCTTACCGGCCAAGGAACGTGTTGTTTATCTGACCATCGATGATGGTCCGTCTGCATCCACCGGCGCCATCCTGGACCTCTTGGCGGCGTATAACGCAACAGCAACGATGTTCCTTCATACCGATCACATTGCTGGGCATGAAGCGCTGATCGCCCGTGCTGTTGAAGACGGCCACAGCTTTGCCAACCATCTGCCTGCGGACCGCTCTGCGAAGGAATTTTCCGCCGAACAGTTTGCTGATGAGCTGCGGGAAAGTCACTGCGCACTTGAAGCCCTTACCGGACAAACACCCATTTACTTCCGTCCGCCGCTTGGCGCCTACAGCACCGAAAGGATGGGACCGGCACTGAGAGCGCTAGGGTATAAAGCGCCGCGTGATCGGCCCTATATCCTGACATCGTTTCTTCCCTGGGACGCCGGCGGCATGACCGAGACACGTTTTGATGCTGTCAATCGGTTAGCGGCGGGCTTTTATGGGCGCCAGCTCGGCGGAAGTGTCTTTCCAGGTGCGATCGTGATCTTCCATGATGGTCCAAGAGCGATCCGCACCAAGCACACGCTGCATAGCCTCGAGGTCTTTCTGAAGCGCGCAACCGCACGCGGCTTTTCCATGAAGGGTTTACCCGTGCCCGACGTGGCCGCACCAGCATCGTGCCAAAACAGCCGCGAAAGCCAGCTTGCATCCCCGCGATCAGATGGCTAATGAGCGCGCTCTTCGCAATCAGCGACGGGGCTATAGCTCAATTGGTAGAGCGCTTGCATGGCATGCAAGAGGTCGGCGGTTCGATTCCGCCTAGCTCCACCATCCCGGAATTTCCCGCACCTAATGACGCTAGAAGCCGCATAGGCTCTGCGATTGCGGCGGTTCGATATCCTTCGTTTTTCGAGTAGGCCAGCGGAGCGGAAAAAACGAGCCTGAGCAGCAATCTACGCTCCTCAAAGCGGCCAGAATTCCAGAGTTTCCAAGGGTTTGAGAGAAAAGCGCACGCGGTTCGATAAATCTCATCGAAGGTCCTCACGGGCTGCCCCGCTTTGGCGATTTTCTCGTCAAGCAGAAGCGACTTGGCCTGGAGCTTTTCCAGCTTTGATTCGTAGGCAGTGATCAAAGATGCGGAAGATGCATCAACAATCCGTTCAATGATCTGTGTAGACTCCCGTTCGATCTTCTCCCGCTTTGCCTGGAGAGCCTTTTTCTGATTGCCCTCTGTCTCAAGCCGAGCTTGCCAGAGTTGGCGCAGAGCGGCCTGCACCAGACCATAAAGCTTCTTGGTTGGCTGAAGCGTCCGCAGGAGCGCTTCGAACTCACCCTCAATCTTCGCCTTTGGTATATTTACCCGACGCTCGGGACAGTCCTTAGTCTGACAGAAATAATAGGGATAGTACTTCGAGCGCCCCTTGCTCAATGCAGCTGTCATCGGATGACCACAAGCAGCGCATGTCACGAAGCCGCGCAAAGGAAAGGTCTCGTGCAGGTTCTTTCGAAATGGCGCAACGGCCTTGCCAGCCAATCGGTCTTGTATTCTCTGCCAGGTCTCGATTGAAATTAATGGCCGGTGAGAAGCCTTTTGCAACCCATCCGTCCACCCCTTAATATTGATCAGCCCAGCGTAAACAGGTCGCTCTAACATGGACGTGACGCTGGTTGGTTGAACTCCACGGGGACCATTGAGTTTGAAATCTGGGAACCGTCCGAGATAAGTTCTGATCTCGCTTTGATTCTGAAAGCGACCGCTGGCGAAGCCCTCCAGGACCTCTATCACCAGACGGGCATTCTCTCCGTCTGGGACGAGTTCCTTCTTTCCATGCTCATTCTTCTCGTACCGATACCCAACAGGCGGAGAAAAAATGTAGCGTCCGGCCTCTACACAGACCTGCATTCTCTGGATGACCTGACGTTGGTTTTGCTTTCGCTCTAACTGCGCATGCGCCGCAAAGATCGTCTCGGTGAATTCGCCTTCGGGCGTATCATCGAAGCGGTAATTCAAACACTCAACCACCGCACCGCGCGAACTGAACTCCTGACGAAGCTTAAAGTGAAACTCGCGGTCGCGGGCAAAACGCTTCAGATCATCAAAAACGACAACAAAGGTCTCATCGGCATGCTGATCGAGATAGTCCAGCAAGGCGACCAGGCCGGGACGTTTGAAATAGTCACCGCCGCCAGAAACATCATCCGGGAAGACCGCCTCAATCGAATAACCCTTGAGAACTGCGTATTGGCGGCAACGCTCTTCCTGGCTTTCGAGACCAGATCCTTGTGTCTTTTGCTTTGGTGCGCTGACCCGGCAGTAGATGAGTGCCTTCGTCGGCTGTATCGTGAATTTGCTTACTGTTTTCATTGAGCCTCCTTTCTCAAAGGAGCGGCTGCTATAGCGTCCCCATTGTCATTGATGGAGTTGCCCTCTAACTTTATATCATCTGCCAGCTGATTAAAAGGGTTTTGACCAATCACCATATCGTTTTGTGGTGCCGGTAGGACATCGAAACCCAAATCTACAAATCCGATCAGAAGCTGCAGAAGCGCGTCCAACAGTTCCATCTTTTGGGCTTCGCTCCAATGGGGTTGATCATCCAGAAAGAGCCGTAACTCTGCGTAATTGATGCTGACAGTTTTGTCGTCCTGCACTCCGAATTGGGATGACAGGGCGTCGTCCCAATTGCCGGGGACGGTCGGTTGGTCTGACATTGGCGTTCTCCTTTTCCTTTGTCGTTTGATCGCCCGTTCACGTCCCCACGCCGATAACGGAGTCGGGGCCTTTA
>JBCCBY010000106.1:0-9562 GCA_039033795.1 Pseudomonadota bacterium
CAAGCTGAACGTGATCGTTCCAACCGTGTCCGCATCACTCACATTGGCATCATAGATCGTTGTCAGTGGACAGGATCTGTCGGCAAGCTGATAAGTCGCACAACTCACTGATCGGCACACTGCGTTTCGCACACATATCGTAAAAACGTGCCGATGCGCCGAAATGAGTCACGTGATAGCGCGCGGCCAGGGCAAAAAGGCTGTGCTTTTCTGGATAAACTGGGTTGCCGTCATAAAGCACAATGCTTGCGCCCGAGGCGAGGCAGGAAACAAGCCAATTCCACATCATCCAGCCAGCTGTTGAATGAAAGAAAACCCGGTCCCCAGGTCGAATGTCGCTGTGAAGCTGATGTTCCTTCGCATGCTGAAGAAGGCTTCCGCCAGCACCGTGCACGATGGCTTTCGGTGGCCCCGTCGTCCCGGATGAAAAGACCACGCAGAGCGGAATATCAAACGGTCGTTTTGTGTGATCAAGGAGTGCACCGCCGCCGCGCCGAACAGCGGCGTTGAACACAAGGGCGTCGAGATCGCGGAAAACACTGGGCTCGGTCTCGAGAACGGGAACACCGATGAGTATGGGCCGCACGGGCAGCTGGTCGAGCAGCTGTTTGATTGGATCCGTGATCGCTACCGGGCGCTTTGAAAAGCGGTACCCGTCGCAAATGAAGAGCACTTTTGGTGCGGTCTGGCCAAAACGCATCACGAGCGCATCAGCACCAAAGTCTGGAGAGCACGACGTGAATACAGCACCCAGGCTCGCGGTCGCCAAAAAGGCAATCACCGTTTCCGCGCGGTTCGGAAGCAGTGCGCCAACATGGTCTCCCTCTTGAACCCCAAGCTCTCGCAACGCGGCGGCCAGGGACGCAACGTCATGTCGGAGATCACCGCGGGTGTACGTCACGTCTGCGCCCGTCTCGTCCGTTGCGATGAGCGCCACGGCGTCATCATCCCCCGCCAGCACGTTTCCAGAAAAAGACAGCCGGCCATCGGGAAAGAAGCGCTCTTGCCAGCAACCTGAGTGATTGGGCTGCTGACCGGTTTGAATATCCAAGTCGAGCGCGCCAGGAAGCATATGCCAAAAGAGCGCGGCGTGATCCACTGACCACCGCCACAGTGCCGCTGTATCAACGATGTCGTGGCCGCTGGTTTTGCTCGCCAATGCGCGGAATGCAGACATTTTGGCGCTGGCCTGTCGGCCCGCGTTCGGTGTCCAAAGCGTATCCCCTCGCGCCATGGCCCCCTCCGGAGATGCCGTCCTTAACCTTAGGCCGGCTGTTTAAGCTTTCGTTCGAGTACAGATAGAATTTCCTGAACGGAATTCATTTCTTCGGTCTCTTCTTGGGTGAGTTCGATCTTGTATTTTTCTTCCAGCGCGAACGTGATGTCGACATGGGCAACGGAGTCCCACAATTCGATATCGTCCATGGCCGTTGATCGCGTGACGTCATCGACCTCCATGTCGATGTTCGATGCGACGATGTCTCTCACCTCAGTGAACAATTCATCCGTGGTCATATCTGCCCCCAAAACCCGATACGGTGATTGAAAGCTTACCTTTTTCAGGGGGCCGCAGGCAAGGGTGCATCCGCTTCATTCATGAGGCCGCACCATGTTCTTCGCTTGCTTGGGTTGCCAGCACTACACTTGTTGCAACTGCTCACTCGTGATACACTCTTTAATAAAGTCTTGAGGGTTTTGGACGCCTTGCGACTGCACTCGGGCGGTGTAAAGCAAGTTGAACTGACAAGTGTGGGCGTTTCGTGCGCTGAGAATTGGCAGGCGGTCCTTTATCCATCGGCAGGGGGATAGGATGTGGCGCTGCTTCGCGACCATAGTGAAGAACTTGATGAGCTACGCATGCTTATTGAGGATCTTGACGCCAGTGGGCTGACCATCTCACGGGGTCTCGACTTTAAACGCTTGGTGCACGACCAGCAATTGCGCAACCTCGGGGTTACGCTGTGGCGGGAGTATCAGGCCAGGATATCGGTCAGCCGGGAACGCTTTGAAGCTGTCCTCGAGAAGGAGGATGTCACCTTCGCCGACCTTTGGGCGCCGGGCGTGACTGAGCAGGTTGATACTGGCAGCAGCGAGGACGAACTTTCCGCTTACCGCCGCAAGCTGGAGCTGCGGATCGAGCTCTTGGAACTTCTTTTGCGTGAAAGCCGCGATGATTTGGCCCGGTCTATGCGATGGGCAGCGAAGGACGCAGCACCTGCTGGCCATGAGCGGGAGCCAGTATGAGCAAGTCCTGCGACTTTGGCGGCGCCCAGACCTTTGCCTTGACGCCGGCGGGCCTGCTCGATCCTGCCTTGGCGATTGCGGCGAGTCGCGCCGGCGCTGTTGGTGTCCTGAATTGTGAGGGGTCATGGTCGCCGGCCGATGCGCGTCCGGCGGTTGAGAAACTCGCAAGCCTCGCGCGGGGCCCGTATGGTTTGTTTTTGCCCAAACCATCCAAGCGCTGGTGCAAGCTGGTGGCGTCCTTACCCACCAAGCCGTTTTGCGTGATCTTTGACGCACCGTCCTTCAAAAAAAAGCGCGCTTTGGCCTTTCAAGACCTTGGTTGTCGTGTCCTTGCTCAGGTCACCAGTCGTTCGGAGGCCAAGGGTGTTGAGGATGATGTCGATGCCCTTTGGGTGAAGGGTCATGAGGCAGGCGGACGGGTTGGTGAGGAAACCAGCTTCATCCTGACGAATGCGTTTGGCAGTTCATCGACAAAACCCTTTTTCATCCGTGGCGGGATTGATGAAAGCTCAGCTGCTGCTGTCCAGCTTGGCGGGGCGAGCGGTGTTGTGCTCGATGATCAGCTTCTTTTGCTCGATGAATCGCCGCTCAAGACAGCTCTTGCGCGCCCGCTATCGCGTTTTTCCGGGGTCGAAACGCTTCTCGCTGAAAGCGGGGACGGCACCACGTCTTTGCGTTTTTGGAGCCCGCCAGGAAGCTCCGCCGCGCGGCTATTGGCGGAGGAGATCAAAGTCGACGGCGGTTTCACCTCAGCGCACCGAGGGCGTTTGGGGTGGCAATTGGATGCCCCAGGGCTGGGCTTGCCACCGATGGGGCAAGACGCCGCCATCGCCCCAACTTTTGCCGAGCGTTATGGCCGAATATCACGTGTGCTGAATGGGTTTGCGAAGGCCAAAAGCACGCTTCCCGCGAAAGCGCGAGCGCTCAATGTGTTTGGCAAAGGCGCGCCCCTGGCTGAAGCGCATGGGACGGATTATCCCATCGTGCAAGGCCCGATGACCCATGTCAGCGATCGGGCTGATTTTGCGAAGGCCGTGGGTGATGGCGGGGCGTTGCCGATGCTGGCGGTCTCGCTGATGCGCGGGGAGGCGGTGCTTGACCTGCTGCGTGACACAAAGACCGCGATGGACGGCAGGCCGTGGGGCGTCGGCATGCTCGGGTTTCTGCCCACAGAGACGTTGGCCGATCAACGCGCGGCTATTCTCGAGACCAAACCGCAGTTTGCTATTATTGCCGGCGGGCGGCCGGACCAGGCGAAAGAGATGGAGGCTTCGGGCATTCGCTCCTATCTCCACGTGCCCTCGCCGCTTCTCCTGGAGCAGTTTCTTGCTGCGGGGGCGAACAGCTTCATTTTCGAGGGCCGTGAGTGCGGTGGTCATATCGGCCCCGTGGGGAGCTTTGTTCTCTGGGCGTCCATGGTCCGCGTTCTTCTTCGTGCTCGTATGGATCGAGCGGCTGCGTCGAACATTCATCTCTTGTTCGCAGGCGGCATTCACGATGCGCGGTCGACGGCGATGGTGTCCGTCATCGCAGCGCCCCTTGTAGAGGCAGGTTTCAAGGTCGGTATCTTGATGGGTACGCCCTATCTGTACACGAAGGAAGCCGTCGACAAAGGAGCCATTGCGCCTGCTTTTCAGGATATTGCCGTCGAGACGGAGGGGACAGCCACCTGCGCAACGGGTCCGGGGCATGCCAGCCGCTGTGCACAGACGCCTTTCGTTGATCAGTTTAGGGATCGACGGCAAGATTTGCAGCGCCGCGGCCATCCCAACTCGGAGGTGAGCGAGGAATTAGAAGCGATGTCGCTGGGTCGGCTTCGCCTGGCCTCAAAAGGGGTATCGCGTCCAGCGAGCGGCGAGCGGCGCTATGAAGACCGCTCCGAAGCCGAGCAACGCGACGGCGGCATGTATATGATCGGTCAGTCGGCGAGTCTTTTGCGGGAGCGGACAAGCATTGAGGCCTTGCACAAGGATATTGCCGAGGGTGCCCAGGCATGTCTCGATGCGGCGGTCAGCGAAACGCGTGCCCCCGCCCAACCCGCGGCGCAGCAGCCCTGCGACATTGCCATTGTTGGGGTCAGCGCCATTCTTCCGGGTGCGAAGGATGCTGAAGGATTTTGGGACAACATCCTTGCGAAAGTCGACAGTATCCGTGAAATCCCAAAGGACCGATGGGACATTGACGCTTACTTTGATGATGATCGCGATGCGCGCGACAAGGTCTACTCCCGATGGGGGGGATTCATTGACGATGTGCGGTTTGACCCGACCGCCTTCGGGATGCCGCCAACGTCGCTTCACGCTATCGACCCGCTTCAGCTTCTCGGCCTTGCGGCGGTCAAATCAGTGCTCGACGACGCAGATCTTGGTCTCGAGCAGGTCGACAGAGACAAGGTATCGGTCATCTTGGGGTTTTCTGGCGGGCTGGGCGAGCTTGGCGTAAAATATGCTTCGCGGGCTGAGCTCTTTCGATCCGGGGGCGCCACCGCTGAAGCGCTCGACGCTCTGCCCGAATGGAGTTCCGATAGCTTTGCCGGTCTCTTGCCGAATGTCGCGGCGGGTCGCGCGGCCAATCGCTTTGACTTTGGCGGCATCAATTGCACCGTGGATGCAGCGTGTGCTTCTTCCCTGGCGGCCATTTATCAAGCTGTCACAGAGTTAGAAACAGGCCGTAGTGATTTGGTGGTGAGCGGCGGCATTGACACCGTGCAAGGACCTTTCGGCTTCACCTGTTTTTCGAAGGCACAGGCGCTATCACCCAACGGGCGATCCCGCACCTTTGATGCCCATGCGGATGGAATTGCGATCTCTGAGGGCGTTGCCATGATCGCTCTTAAGCGCCTCGCGGATGCGGAGCGTGACGGAGACCGCGTGCTTGCCGTCTTGAAGGGCATCGGTGCGTCGTCGGATGGCAAAGCAAAGGGGCTGATGGCGCCGCGGCCGGTCGGACAGATGCGGGCCTTGCGTCGGGCCTATGCGCAGGCTGGATATTCTCCGTCGACGGTTGGCCTTTTTGAAGCGCATGGCACGGGCACAGCGGCAGGGGACGAGGCCGAGCTTGAGACCTTGACCACTATCCTGGCAGAGGCGGGCGCCAAGCCAAAGAGCGCAGCGGTGGGTTCGGTCAAAACATCCATCGGGCACACCAAATCCTCAGCAGGCGTCGCAGGCCTTGTGAAGACGGTCTATGCGCTCCACGACAAGATCATGCCGCCACATCGCGGCGTCGACGTGCCAAACAGTACACTGAGCGATGAAGCGTCACCGCTCTATCTCAGCCAAGAGGTGAGGCCTTGGCTCAAGCCGGCGGAGCATCCTCGCCGCGCAGGGGTCAGCGCGTTCGGTTTTGGCGGGACAAATTTCCACGTCACACTTGAAGAGTATGACAGCCACGTCCTCCCGGCACAGATGAAACCAGTGAGCCGCAGCTGGCCTGTCGAGCTTTTGGTGTGGCAAGGTGAGACCCGCGATGACCTCGTGGAGGCCATGGGCGCAACACTCCAGGCCCTTAACGAAGGAGGCGACGCTGATTTATCGTCTCTTGGGGCAAGCCTTGCCGCGGCCAAAGGAGAGGGGGCGTGGCGCTGCGCTGTTGTTGCTTGCACGTTGCCTGTCCTTCGCGACAAGCTCGCGGCGACGATTGAGCATATGGCCAACGATGCTGGCGACAAACCGAAGGGCGTCTATATTGGCGAGGCGGCGCATGCGCCCAAGGTCGCTTTTCTTTTTTCGGGCCAAGGTTCGCAGTATCCTGATATGTTTCGCGAAGCGGCGGCGCGCCTGGGGGATATGCGCGATGTCTTTGATGACGCTCATCAGATTTTGCACAGTACACCGAAATTCTGTGATGGAAAGCGCCTAGGACAACTGGTTTATCCGCCGGAGCGCTTCTCCCCTGAGGAGGACAAAGCGGCCCGCACTGCGTTAACGGCGACATCCATGGCGCAACCGGCCCTTGGCGCCGTGGGGGCGGGGCTTGCTGCGTTTTTGAAGCGCCTCGGGATTGAGCCCGCCATGGCCTGTGGTCACTCTTACGGAGAGTTTGTGGCCCTTCACGCCGCGGGTGCCTTGGACCTTAGAGACCTTTTGTCCTTGTCCGAAGCAAGGGGCCGCCTCGTGGAAGGGGCGTCGTCGGACGGGGATTTGGGGACGATGCTCGCGGTTCTTGCGCCCGAGGCGGATATTCAGCAGGCGGTGGAAGGAATTGAAGGCGTTCACTTTGCCAATTTTAATGCGCCGCGGCAGACAATCCTCAGTGGCGCACAGGAGGCCATTGATCGCGCGAAACAAGCGTGTGAGCGGGAAGGGATCACAGCGAAATCGATTCCGGTCGCCGCCGCGTTTCACTCGCCCTTGATGGCTCCCGCGGCGTTACCCTTGTCCAAAGAGATCAATGAGATCACTTGGCATGAGCTCTCCTATCCAGTTTATCACAATGCCAACGGTTTACCGCATGAGACCGGCCAGGTTGCCGAACGGATGCACGGGCATTTGCTTGGTCCTGTGCTCTTTATCCAGACGATTAATGCAATGTACGAAGAGGGCGCGCGGCTGTTCCTGGAGGTGGGGCCCAAAAGCGTTCTGACCGAACTCACCAAAGCAGTCTTGGTGGGTCGGCCGCATCGTGCCATTGCGCTCGATGGCAGGGGCGGCGACTTACCGGGGATGATCCACGCATTGGGTGAGCTGTTTGTCGACGGCGTGGACTTTGACGTGGCTTCACTCTTCAAGGGGCGAGGCCAGGCGTTTGATGTGGGGACTCTTTCCTCTTTACGCCGCGAAACGCCACTTGCGCCGCAGGAATGGCTGATTAACGGCACGCGCGCCTATCGCCCTGGCGAGGCGCCGCTGCCGACGCCTGCTCCTTCGCCCGTCAAGCAGGTGACGGCGACAAGGGATGCAACGCCAGCGTCACTCGACCCGCCAAGCGTCGCGCCGACCACCCAAACACTGCCTCCAGGGTTTGTTCCCCTGGCGCAGGCAACAGGTTTATCAAATCGTCGTCAGTCTTTACCCATACCATCAGCAGAGGGGATCAAAACCATGAACGCGAACGGTGCACCGCCAGGCCCAGGATTGGGCGAACGAACGTTGACGGAGTATTTTGGTGTCATGCGCCAATTTCTTCAGTCCCAGGAGTCTGTGATGCTCGGCCTTTTGGGCCAAGGGGTTGCGCCCTCTCCTTATCAGTCCGCGGGGCAGGATCTTTTCGGCCAAGCGCCTACAGCGCCCGAGCCGGTCACTGCGCAGCCCGTGTTGGCGCCGCAGCCAGTCGCCGCGGCGCCTTCGGTGGAGCAGCCGCTCACCAATGGCCACGCACCAGCCAATGGACACGTCAATGGCGAGTTGAATGGTCATGCGCCGATGCCTGAACCGGTGCCTGCCCCCGCGCCTGCCCCAGCCGTTCCGGAGGCGTCCGCCCCGAGCGTTGCCGCTGCGCCTGCCCCCGCGCCATCAGCGCTTAATATCGGTGACGAACTGGTCAAGCTCATCAGTGAGCGGACGGGGTACCCAGAGGACATGCTCTCGCCCACCGCCGACATCGAAGGTGACCTCGGCATCGATTCGATCAAGCGTACAGAGATTTTAGGCGCCCTGCGTGGTTCGCTGCCCGACACGGCGGCAGCCATGCTGGAAGATCGGATGGAAGAGCTTTCCAAAGCCAAGTCATTGTCCGATATCGAGACCATCGTGACCAACGCGCTTGGAAGCGACGTGGAGAGCCAGCGCCCTTTTGACTTAAGCGGGGAGGCCTCGACCGCGTGCGCCGCGCTTCCCCGCTTTATCATCAAGGCGCATCATGAACCGGCCGATCACGTCGCTCTCGAAACACCAGCGGGAGGAGCCTATGTTCTGCTTGCGGCGGATGAAGGCGAACTCGCCGAGAAGATCAGCAAACGCATAGAAGAGGCAGGCGGTATCGCCTTGATTGTGCCGCCCAACCGCTGGCGTGACGGCGCAGAGTTTGGTCGGTGGCTATCGGACCTTAAAACAAAGTACCCTGTGTCAGCCCTCATTGCTTTGGGCAACACAACAAAGCGGCGCTTCTCCACTGATATGGCGCTTGAGGCGTTTCGCGCTTCAGTGTCCGACGAGCTTAAGGTGCTGTTCCCGGTCTTGAGGGCGGCAAGCGACGACCTTGCCCAAGGCGGCACGGTCATGGTTGCCTCAGCCATGGGCGGGTTTTTTGCAAGGGGTGCGGACGATAGCAGTCATCAAGCACCGTTCCCGGCCGCAGCTGGCGCTGTTGGTCTTTTAAAGTCACTGACCTTTGAGTGGCCAGAGGCCAAGCTTAAGGCCGTCGATCTCGACCCGGACGACGATGTTGACGACCACGCCGCTTGTCTCTTCCGCGAGCTGTTCCTGCCAGGTGGTCGGCGCGAAGTCGGGTACCCCAAGGGCCAGCGGACGATCTTCCGTACGGTGCCCGCATCGATCCAAAAGAGCGATGCACGGCAAGCCGATAGTGATTGGGTTGTCTTGGCCGTCGGTGGTCTGAAGGGTATCACGGCCGAGACGTTGCGCGGATTGGCGGCACGGAAAGCCACCCTCGTTCTTGTTGGGCGAACAGGCGCCCCCGAACAAGAAGACCCCGCCCTTGCGGGGTGCACTGAGCGCACCAGCTTGATGCGCCACTTTATCGACCAGGCGAAGGCGGCCGGTATTCCTCCGCAACCAGCAGAGATTGAGCGACAGATTTCGCGTGTCCTCAGTGAGCGTGAAATGCGCGGCAATCTCGCCGATTTTGCTGCCATGGGGGCCAGGGTCGATATCCGAACCACGGATGTACGGTCAGAGGATGCTGTGCGCGATCTCTTGGCTGGGGTTTATACGGACTATGGCCGGGTTGATGCTGTTCTTTACGGTGCAGGCACCATTGAGGATGCGCTCCTCGCGAAGAAAGACGATGACGCCAGCATCGCTCGTGTGATTGACACAAAGTGTGATGGCGCCTTTCTTTTTGCGAAATATCTGCGTCCGGAGACTCTCCAGTTCTTTGGTTTCTACACATCGGTGGCCGGTCGTTACGGTAACAAGGGACAGACCGATTACGGCGCCGCGAATGAGGTTCTTAATCAGCTTGCGTATCTTTTGCACAAAGAGTGGGGCGGGCAAGTCAAGGTATGCGGCATCAACTGGGGGCCATGGCTGCGCGTCACCCATGGAAGCGGTATGGTGACACCCGAAACCAAGGCTCAGTTTGAAGCGCGTGGTGTGTCCCTCATCCACCCAGATGAAGGCCGTGATTTTGTGCTAAACGAAGTCTTGCACGGCCACACGGACGATATCGAGGTCATCGCAGGGGATAACCCTTGGGA
>JBCCBY010000107.1:0-9526 GCA_039033795.1 Pseudomonadota bacterium
CGGGCTGTTTGGTCCTTGAAACCTGGACCAGCGCCAGCGGCGGTACGGGGCAGAGCTACAACTATTATGATCCGGCCAAAGACGTTTGGCGCCAGGTTTGGGTCTCAGCAGGGCTCCTTATTGACTATGAAGGCGGCCTTGATGACGAAGGACGCATGGCGCTGGAGGGCGAACTCACCAGCCACACGCGCGCCACCACGACGCCCTTTCGCGGCCGCTGGGAAGCGCTGGCCGACGGCACGGTTCAGCAAACCTTCTGGATCTATCAAGCCGATGACGATGCCTGGGCCGTCTGGTTCGACGCCAATTATCGGCCTGCTGATTAGAGATAAGCGATCAGTTCTTTCTGAGCATCACAGCCGCGTTGTCGATCCACCTTGCGCGACCAGAGACACGCACCGGTGCGCCGGGCCTATCGTCGAGCTCAACGCCAATGACGGACAGGCAACCCATGTCCTCTCCCTGGCGGATGGTCAATTGACCACCATGCGGCCAGCCTTGATTTCGAAGATAGCCAGCAAAGGCCGCCGCCGCTGCACCCGTCGCCGGGTCCTCCAACACGCCGCCCGATGCAAAAGCGTTGCGCACAGAAAACGCCTGATCCGTTTCGATGTAAGCCAACATCACCGTCACCATCTTATGTTGGCGCATGATTGTCCGTCCCCGGTCCAAATCATAATGCATCGCCGCTAGGGTGGAGCGATCCTTGAGCGGCAACAGCGCATGGTCAGCACCCCCGTGAATGAGGGCCGGGTCGAGGCGTTGATCAAGATCGCAGCTTTTGAGACCGAACAACGACAGAAGATCGGCACGTTCTTCGGGCTCAAGCGGTCGGCTGTTTGTGGGCGGAGACGTCAGCGTGGCCCGAATGCCGTCGGCATCGGTGTTGGCGTCCACGGTGATCGCTGCGTTGTTGAGTTGAAGGTCATAACGGCCGGGACCATGACGACGCCCAAGAGCCGCGCCGAGCGCAATCGTCGCATGACCACAGAATGGCACCTCTGATTCGGGCGCAAAGTAGCGGACCCGCCACGCATGCCCATCACGGCCTTGGGACACAGCGAAGGCTGTTTCAGAAAAACCGACCTCGGCGGCCACACGCGCCATCTCCGCCTCCCCCGCTGGCGCATCAAGCAAGACGACCCCGGCGGGATTGCCTCCCTCCTCGCCGTGACTGAAAGCCGCTATTCGTTGGACATCCATGATCCTCTCCGATCGCTGGTAACGACGCAGTTCTTAGGGAAGACGGCATGGCATGTATCGGCTTATTCCTTGGCGTTTCCACGAAAAGGCCTTTGATAAATTTGTGTGATGGCCCATGTACCCTTTATGCCGAAAGCTCTAGACCCGATCGATCATCAAATCATTGAAGCTCTTGATGCGGATGGCCGGGCAAGCCTCGCTGACCTCGGCAAATCTGTGCAGTTGTCAGGGCCCGCGGTCGGCGAACGCCTGAGACGGTTGCGCGAACATGGCATTATTGATGGATTTGGTGCACGGATTAATCTTCGTGCGCTGGGCTACACCATACAAGCGCTTGTACGGATCAAACCGCGCGGCGGACATCTTCATGCCGTTGAGCGCATGATTGAGGACCAGTCTCGGTTCTTATCGTGTTATCGGGTGACGGGCGAGGATTGCTATGTGGCCAGGCTCGTGTTGGCCGACATTGCCGAACTGGATGATATTCTTCTGCCGTTCCATGATCGCGCGGAAACCCATACGTCGATCATCAAATCCTCGGTCTTTGATTACCGCCTTCCGCCCCCGGCCACAGCAGCGCAGACCGGATGATCAGGATTTGACCCAGGCCTTTGACTTGGGCTCTGTGGCCTCAGCGATCCGCTGATACCCGCTGACCTCAAACTCTGCCGTCGCCGCGCTCACCCATGTGGCCATCACCACAGCCATGACCATGACAAGACCGCCAAGCCGACTGGTGAGCGACTTGCGTTTAAAGATGTAACGGCGTTCCACAAGGACGTGCATGCCCAAAACCTCTTGCTCGATGATCCCGGTATGACCCGGGATCATGGCAAGGTTTGGGCGCGAAATCGGAAATGATGGCCGCGAACCTGCCCTACTCATGACCAAAGCGTTGCCGACACACCGTCAAATTTGAAGCAAATGCATGCAAAAAAAGCCCGCACCATTATCCTGATGCGGACTTTAATTCACCAGACCACAGATTTTAGGCGGTGATGTACTGGCCACCATTGGCCGTCAGCACAGCGCCGGTGACGAAGCCAGCGTCTTTCGAGGCAAGGAAACTCACCACGGCGCCCATCTCCTCCGGTGTGCCCAGGCGTCCAACCGGGATCCCTGCAATGATTGAATCAAGAACCTCCTGCTTCATCGATGAGGTCATTTCCGTTGCAATGTAGCCAGGGGCCAGGGCGTTCACCGTGATGCCTTTGCGCGCCGTTTCCTGCGCCAAGGCCCGCGTGAAGCCAATGATCCCTGCCTTCGCTGCGGAGTAATTGGTTTGTCCGAACTGACCCTTTTGCCCGTTGATCGAACTCACATTGATGATCCGGCCATAGCCGCGATCCCGCATGCCGCCGATCAAAGGTCGGGTCATGTTGAAGACGCTGTCGAGGTTGGTGGTGATCACCTGGCTCCACTGCTCCGCCGTCATTTTATGGAAAGCGCCGTCGCGGGTGATCCCGGCATTGTTGACGAGGACGCTGACGCCGCCATGCTCGCTCTCGATACGCCCGATCGCCTCTTCACACGATCCGTGGCTCCCGACATCGCATTGGTAGACCGCAATGCCGAGCTCTTCAGCCGCCTTCTGCGCAGCTTCCTCGTTGCCGCCATAAATCGCCGCGACGGTCATCCCATCGTCTTTAAGGCGTTTGGAAATCGCATAGCCGATCCCGCGGGTTCCGCCGGTGACGATAGCAACATGGCTCATTGTATTCCTCCATCTGAAAACACCGCAGGTCTGACGGCCCGCCCAGTTTTCAGACTGACCGAGGACCCATGAGAACACCAGCAAGGAGCGCAGTCTTTCGGTGATCGCGGGAGCGACAAAGCGCCCTTAGCAACGCTGCGCTGGGCCCGTTCTGTTGGTCGGCGCAGCGCGGCCGTCGATCATCGCCGCTCGAAAACGCTGCTCTTCGACCATGGCCAAACATGTTTGATCGCTGTCGGCACGTTCGGTGCGCAGGCGATCGGTCTCCGCGGCGATGCAGCGGTCGCGGGATTGAGGGTCCTGGCGTCCCTTGCATGCTTCGTAAGCCGACGACTGGGATTGCTTATCCGCCGTCGTGCAGCCACCCACCAGCGATAAGGAAGCGACAAGCGCCATCATCAGTCTCATGAACAAACCCCCGTCGTCTCTCAACAAGCAGCTTAGCGGCCGCCCCTCCTCGATGATAGAGGAACGAGATTAAGGGTTTGTCGGACAAGCAAAATAAGTCCACTGGCGCAGGCGAGAACCATCCAAGAGGGAGACCGATGCGGTCAACGCAGCCCCCTGGCGCGCGTAGGAGATCACTTGAGGATCATCGTGGTCTGGATTTTCAAAGGTGATGGTCGCGTCGGTTCTTGTGGACTCGGTGAACGTGGTTGGCCCCTGGCCAGCTGGGTACGCGAAAAAGACGGCGCGTTCACCGACCGCTTCGATGCGCAAGTGTTCAAAGAACACGATGTCCCCGTCACGCCGGACAACATTGTGGCCAAAGGCATAGTGGTCATCCGCACGCACCCAATGTTCCTGGACAGCGCCGTCCTTGGCGACCCAACATCCGTGCAGCCAGGATGGTGCGCCGGCAGGTTTTGCCGGCGCGGTAAGCGCGAAGAGCGCTGTTATGGCGATGATCGGTGTCAGAAGACCCTCTCGATGCGGAGAAAAGTGGGGCCTTAGTGCATCCGCTCAACGCACATCGCGACACCCATGCCGCCGCCGATGCAAAGGGTGGCCAGGCCTTTGTTCACGTCGCGGCGCTTCATCTCGTGAAGAAGCGTCGTCAGAATGCGGGCGCCTGACGCACCGATGGGGTGACCAAGAGCGATCGCGCCGCCATTGACGTTCACTTTCTCCGGGTCCCAACCAAGTTCCTTGCCCACCGAGAGGGCTTGGGCCGCAAAGGCTTCGTTGGCTTCGATCAGATCAAGATCGGAGAGCGTCCAACCGGCCTTTTCAAGCGCTAGGCGCGACGCAGGCGCAGGACCGATGCCCATGATCGATGGATCCACACCGCAATGGGCAAAACCGGCAATCCGCGCGAGCGGCGTTGTGCCTTGCGCTTCGGCCTCGTCCATCGACATCAGGACCAGGGCCGCCGCCCCGTCATTAAGGCCCGAGGCGTTGCCCGCGGTCACGGATCCGTCTTTGGCAAACGCTGGGCGAAGACCAGCCAGTTTCTCCGCCGTCGTTCCGCCTTTGATGTACTCGTCCTTCTCAAAAACGATGTCGCCTTTGCGGTTTTTGATCGTCACCGGGGTGATTTCCGCATCGAAGTGGCCCGCCTCTTGGGCGGCTGCGGCTTTTTGCTGAGAGCCCGCCGAAAAGGCGTCCTGCTCCTCGCGAGTCACCTGGTATTTCTCCGCCAGGTTTTCCGCGGTCTGACCCATGTGATAGTCGTTGAATGCGTCCCAAAGGCCATCGGTGATCATGGTGTCGACCAGGCTCACGGGACCCATTTTGGTGCCGTTGCGCATCACCGATGCATGCGGCGCGGCCGACATGTTTTCTTGGCCGCCAGCAACCACGACACGCGCATCACCATTCTTGATCACTTGCGCGCCAAGCATCGCAGCCCGAAGACCCGAGCCGCACACCTGGTTGATCGTCATGGCCGGGCGCTCTTGCGGAATACCCGCATGAAGGGCGGCCTGGCGGGCGGTGTTTTGACCAAGTCCCGCGGTCAGCACGTTGCCCATGACGACCTCGTCAACTTTGTCGGCATCGATGCCAGCACGTTTCATCGCCTCATCGATGACCACTCGGCCAAGTTCGGACGAGGCAAC
Source organism: Pseudomonadota bacterium (assembly GCA_039033795.1). Taxonomy (GTDB): domain Bacteria; phylum Pseudomonadota; class Alphaproteobacteria; order Caulobacterales; family Parvularculaceae; genus Parvularcula. The sequence continues at coordinate 4,978 of JBCCBY010000107.1, forward strand.
GGGTGCCAACGTGCCGCCAAAACTTCCGATGGCCGTCCGCGCGGCGCTTGCAATCACGACTTCTTTGCTCATGGCTTTTCCTCGTTAACGAAAACGCGCTGGACCACTGGCGTTTCGTCGCCCAATCGGGCTTTCTTCTTGTCCCTCAGTCGGCTAACGCCGCACCAGTTTGAATGAAAGCGTAGATGACCATGGCTCTCGAACAACCAGCGCAAGACGAACGTAAGGACGAAGCGCAGAACAGCGACGTTACGATCATTAAAAAATACGCTAACCGTCGACTTTATAATACAAAAAGCTCGACTTACGTGACCCTTGAGACACTGGCAGCCATGGTCAAAAAGGGTGAGGAATTTGTCGTGGTGGACGCCAAGTCCGGCGACGATTTGACCCGTGCCGTGCTTGCGCAAATCATCTTCGAGCAGGAGACGAAGGGGCAAAATCTGCTTCCGATCCGATTCTTGCGTCAGTTGATTGGACTCTACGGAGACAACCTGCAGAGTTTTGTGCCGAGCTACCTCGATGCATCGATGGAAGCCTTCCGCAAAAACCAAGAAGCGATGCGTCAATCGCTGTCGGAGGCCTTCTCCACACCGACCTCGGGCATGCAGATTTTTGAAAATGCTGCACGCCAAAACATCGCCCTTTTCGAGCAAGGCATGGCGATGTTCGGCCTCAAATCACCCATGGGCAAAACCAACGCAGATAATCCCCAACAAACGGAGATCGATGCCCTTCGGGCAGAAATCGAGCGGCTCAAGCTCGAACTCGCCAGCAAAGACTAAATCGGCCCTTCGTCGATTGACGACCTTTTACCCAGACGACCAAGACGTTTGCTAAACCGCGCGCCGCGCAAGGCTGCCTTCAAGCCGTTGCGGCAACTGAAGACCGCAAAACGGCCCAACCTGCGCACGCGCCAAAGCGTGAAGCGAAACCCAAAACTCAGCCATAACATCGCGCGCAACAGTGTCAGGAAACCACGCGGATAAATCCCGCTGTAGTGACGCGCGAAATAACGATTGAGGCTTTGCTTTTTCAATCGTTCAATGCGCAAAGGATCCACGCGGCTTGAACTCTTATAGTGCGTGACCTCCGCCTGCGGAACATAGTAAGCTTGTCCTCCTGCCTGCTCAAAGCGCAGAAAAAAGTCGATATCCTCGACATGGAGGAAATAGCCTTCGTCAAAACCACCAATGGCTTTGAACGCCTGCCCCGGAACCATAAATGCCGCGCCGGAAAGACAAGGCACGGCGGTCACCGCGGTTAGTTCTTCCGTCTCGTGACTGTTAAACCGGCGAAATCGCGGGTGGTTGGGCGCGAGCTTGTAGAGCCTCGATGCTTCCACAAAAGCGTTCCACGGCGTCAAAATATCGCGTCGACCGCCCTGCTGCTCGGTCCCATCGGGGTTCACCAGACGTGGCCCCACCGACCAGAGCTGTCGGCTGGAGGCTTCTCCAACGTCAACCAGAAGGTCGACAGCGCCCTGTCCCAAAACAGCATCGGGATTTAAAAAGAGAAACGTCTGACCCGTGGCCGCTTCTGCGCCGCGGTTCGACCCCGCAGCAAAACCTATATTCCCATGGCCCGACAGAAGCGTCAGTCGCGGCTCGCGCTTGGACCAATCCTTGAGCTGATCAACAACGCCGTCGGGATTGCCGTTATCGACCAGGACCACATCGGCCACCAATGGCGAAGACAGCGCAGCCTCAACGCTGCGCACGAGCACAGGGCCGGTGAAATAGCTCACCATGATCACCGAGACGCTCATCCCGCCTTCTCCCCGAAGAGACCATAAAGCGCGTAGGCTGTCAGCAGCGTCGCCGAAGAGAAGTAGACGTTCCACATGGTCGTCTGGACACTAAAGATCACGATGATGATGGCAGCAAGAGAGGTCACTGCCGCACAGGCTTCGCGGCTCAAGGCGTGACGCAAGAGAGCTCGGGCCACCAACACAAAAGATGCGACCAACAATCCGTAGCCGACCAAACCATACTCATAGAGGATCTCGATCGGTACATTGTGCGGATGAACCGAGACTTGACTGACCTCAACACCAAACCCGGAGAGTTCTAAGCGGCCTGCTTCTTTGCTCAATGCCCTTGTCGCGCGTGCGCCCGCCCCAAAAAGGGTCTGGCCAGCAAGCCATTCATCAAGAACCGTCCGCCATATGATCAACCGGTGAATGGAACTTGACGGAAGAGACGACATGGCCGCGAGGACCTGGACAGAGGGTAAGCTCAAGGCGAGCGCAAAAGGCGCGGCGAGGGCAAAACCTGCACCCGCCAAGACCGAGCGAAGAGCAAGCCCGGGTTGCCAGGCGGCGAGCAATCCAGCCGAGAGCCCGGTAAAGGCCGCGACCACGTTCGCCTCCACAGGCGCCGCTACGGCTGCGATCATATAAATGATCAGTGCGCCTATCGCCCACAAGAAGCCGCGAGACTTCCCAATCGCCATGACGAGAAAAGGCATCATCATCAACAAGATACCGATGCCGCGGGCCGTCGCAACGGCATCTTTATCAGGACGATTGTCCGGCGGTACGATCGCGCGGATCCCGCTCCCGGTGATGGCATCAATGAACAAAAGACCAAGCGCGATGCTGAGGCCGATTGTCAGCATATGGACAGGCGGCCTCGGCCCCTGAAAGACGCCGAAGCCCACCAAAAACAGCACGGGCTGCCACCATATCCAATCGGCCGCGCCGCCTTGCGGTGTCCACAGAACACTGAGCACCGAGTAGACAACCAGCAAGCCCAGCGTGATGACCCAAGGCGGCGGTGCCTTGACCGACGGTGCTTTGGCCAACCCAATCAGGGCCGGTAGCGCGTAAGCCGAGGTGATCGCGGGAAAGCTACGGAAGGACAAAAGGAGAATCGGCGGCGCCATCAGCGCGGCAAACCAAAGCCAACCCCGTGCCAGTCGGTCACCCACGAAGATCAGGGGGCGTTGCTTCTGCCTTCAGCATCGCAATGATGTCGTCGAGCGGCACCACCTTGGTCTCTTTCGATCCCAAGCGCCGTACCGAGACAGTCCGCTCCTCGGCCTCGCGTGCACCGCACGCCAAGATCACGGGGATTTTGCTGTTCGAGTGCTCGCGCACCTTATAATTGATCTTCTCATTGCGTAGGTCACCCTCGACCCTGAGGCCCGCCGCCTTCAATGCATCAATCACGTCAGAGGCGTAGTCATTGATCTCGGTGGTGATGGTTGCCACCGCGACTTGCGTTGGCGCGAGCCAGAGGGGGAAAGCGCCTGCGTAATGCTCGATCAAGATGCCTGTGAAACGCTCAAGCGATCCAAAGAGCGCGCGGTGGAGCATCACGGGGCGTTGGCGCGCACCGTCTTCACCGATATAGGTCGCATCGAAACGCTCTGGCAGGTTGAAATCGACCTGCAGCGTTCCGCATTGCCAGTCGCGCCCGATGGCATCGCGCAAAACGAACTCCAGTTTCGGACCGTAAAAAGCACCCTCGCCCGGGTTAACCGTGTAGGGAAGACCCGTCGCCTCCAGCGCATGCATCAGCGCAGCTTCAGACTTATCCCAAACCGCGTCATCACCGATGCGTGCTTCGGGGCGGTCAGAGAATTTGATCCGTACATCCTCGAACCCGAAATCCTTGTAGATATCAAGAATGAGGTCGACAATCGTCAGGCACTCATCCTGCAATTGTTCCGGCGTGCAGAAGATATGCGCGTCATCTTGCGTAAAATGCCGTACACGCATCAATCCGTGGAGCGCGCCCGAAGGCTCATACCGGTGCACCTTGCCAAATTCTGCCATGCGGACGGGAAGCTCGCGGTACGAACGAAGTCCGTGTTTGTAGACTTGCACACCGCCTGGACAGTTCATTGGCTTGAGCGCGTATTTCCGCTCATCCGGCATCACCGTGGAGTACATGTTCTCGCCAAACTTTTCGGCGTGACCAGACGTCTCCCAAAGAGAATAATCGAGCAGATCCGGCGTGTTGATCTCGACATAATCCGCCGCATCCTGACGACGGCGCATATAGGAGATCAACATCTGAAACAGCGTCCAACCCTTGGCGTGCCAGAACACCGAGCCCGGACCCTCATCCTGCATGTGGAAGAGGTCCATCACCTTCGCGAGTTTTCGGTGATCGCGTTTCTCCGCCTCTTCAAGGCGAGTGAGATGCGCCTTGAGGTCTTTCTCATGCAGCCAAGCCGTGCCGTAGATGCGCTGAAGCATGGCGTTGCTCGAATCGCCACGCCAATAGGCGCCGGCAACCTTCATAAGCTTGAACGCCTTGCCGATATGTTTCGTCGACGGAAGATGAGGCCCGCGGCAAAGATCAAACCAATCACCGTGATGATAGACCTTAATGTCTTCATCTGTAGGAAGATCTTCAATGATCTCCGCCTTGTAGTGTTCGCCAAGGTCCTTGAACCGAGCAATCGCTTCGTTGCGCGGCCACACCTCGCGGTGCGTGGGCAAGTCAGCATCCACGAGTTCCGCCATCTTCTTCTCGATGGCCTCGAAATCCTCTGAAGAGAACGGCTCATCGCGGGCAAAGTCGTAGTAGAAGCCGTC
>JBCCBY010000108.1:0-9505 GCA_039033795.1 Pseudomonadota bacterium
CACGGAGCTTTGGCTGTCGTCGTTGACAATGATCGCGCCGGCCCGGTCCGTTTCCACCCCGGACCGCTCCATTCCCAAACCCCGGGTGTTCGGCGATCGGCCAATCGCCCAGAACACCAAATCGGTGGATAACACATCGCCGTTCAGGAGATGCACGTTCGTGGATGCTTCTGTCTTTTCTATCTTTGTAAAGACAGTATTGTTGATATAGGTGATCCCCGCACGGCTCATATTGCTTTCAACATAGTCAGCAAGATCGGGCTCAAAGCCGCGCAAAACCCGCTCGCCGCGATAAACCAAGGTGACGTCCACACCGAGACCCGCGAGGATATACGCGAACTCAAGCGCAATATAACCGCCACCTGCAACGACCGCGCGCTTGGGAAGCTCTGGCAAAAGAAAGGCATCGTCCGATATTATTCCGTGCTCGTATCCGGGGACGCTTTCGTCCCTGATCGGACGACCACCGGTAGCGATCAAGATTTTCTCAGCCGTGACCTGACGATCTTCATCAACGATATGGATCGTGTGCGCATCAGCCAAAACAGCACGGCTTTTAAAGTGGTCAACGCCGTTATTGTCGAGGATGTTGGCGTAAATCGAGGAAAGCCGGTTGACCTCGGTTTGCACATTGTCCCGCAAGGTCGCCCAATCATGCTGGGGCGCTTCGGGGAAGGACCAGCCATACCCTTTGGCGTTCTCCATCGCATGGCCGAATTCAGAGGCGTAGACAAAAAACTTCTTCGGCACACAGCCGCGGACCACGCAGGTTCCGCCGGGTTTGCTTTCTTCCGCACAAGCGACCTTGAACCCCGCTTGAGCCGCTAAGCGCGCCGCCCGCACGCCGCCGGATCCAGCACCAATGACGAAGAGATCGTAGTCGTAAGACATAACAAGCTTTGCCCCTTTGAGGGTTGGAGAGGAGTAGAGTTGGCGAATGCCCGCGCAACTTCAAGCGGGCGAGGCCGCCCGGCGCGCTCATTTATCGATGAGGCCCTCATCTGAAGCGAGCAGCTGCTTTGGATTCAGGCCAAGAAACAGCCCCGTGGTCACCACGCCAGGCACCATCGTCAGCGCTTGATCGAGGGCATGAGGGTCCTCAATGCGCCCAAGCGCGAGATCAACGACCAGATTGCCGCCATCAGAAACAAAGAACCCCCCATCTTTGCCATGGCGCAGCGACAAAGGGGCATTCGAAAACCCTTGTTCTACAAGAGTTTGACGGATCACGCGAAGGGTCAGCCCATAGCCAAACGTCTCCACCTCCACCGGAAGCGTAAAAGCGCCAAGGGTTGCCACGCGCTTGGATGCATCAGCGATGACCACAAACCGCTCAGCCGCCCGCGCCACGATCTTTTCGCGAAGCAGCGCCCCGCCTCCACCCTTGATGATCGCGCCATCCGGGGTGATTTCGTCGGCCCCATCAACATCGAGATCGATCACGGTCGTCTCATCGGGGCTTAGGATGGTCACGCCGTGTTTGATCGCGAGCGCTTCAGACGCCTTTGACGTCGGCACCCCGCGAACACTCATACCACCGCGGATGTTGCGCCCTAGGCCCTCAAGGAAAAAATTCGCGGTGGAGCCGGTCCCCAAACCGAGAACCATGCCGTCCTCGACCATCTCAAGGGCAGCCTCAGCGGACAGGCGTTTTGCAAGATCTGACATAGGCGGCAGCCATTAGCGGCGGTCGCCCTTCAGGTCACCACTGGGTTATGCAGGAGGCTGCGCTAGTTCTGTCGGCGAAGGAATGCTGGGACCTCCACCTCGTCATCATCGTCGGTGAGAGGCTTGGCGGATGGCGCGCGGCGAGCCAGGTCTTCGGATCTGCTTGGCTTGAGCGTGTCGCGCAACAGCCCCATCGCAGTCTCGAGCGTCGATACAGGCTTCCCGCGAAATGGATTGGTCCGTCCGCGATTTGGCTTTCTTAATTCCTCGCGCGCCGGCACTGGGTCTTCCGTCAGCATACGGCGAATACGCTCATGGACATCACCCACGGGGTTGGAATCCATCTCAGGTGTAAGAGCCGCAACAAGGGGCTCGACCTCTGGTGGGGGGCCAGGCAAGGGGTGCGCTGGTTGAGATGGTTGGACCTTTGGTTGCTGGACAGCCTTGGTCGCGGCCGCCCGGACCGTTTGCGTTCGCGGCGCAACGACGCGCTCTTCAGCGCCATCGATCCCTGTTGCGACGACCGACACGCGGATCGTTCCTTCAAGACTTTGATCGAAGGTTGAGCCGACAATGATATTGGCCTCCGGATCAACCTCGGACCGAATGGCATTGGCGGCCTCATCGACCTCGAAGAGTTTCATGTCGAGCCCGCCAGTGATGTTGATCAGCACACCCTTGGCACCTTTGAGCGACATTTCATCGAGAAGCGGGTTAGAGATCGCCGCGGCCGCTGCCTCAGAGGCGCGGTTGTCGCCCTGGCATTCGCCAGTTCCCATCATCGCTTTGCCCATCTCGCTCATAACGGTGCGAACGTCGGCAAAGTCGAGATTGATGTGGCCAGGAACGATCATCAAATCGGTGATCCCGCGCACGCCTGAGTAAAGCACGCGGTCCGCCATGCCAAAGGCATCAGCAAAGGTGGTGTTTTCATCAGCCAGGCGGAACAGGTTCTGGTTCGGAATAATCAGCAGCGTGTCGACGTGGCGGGACAGCTCATCGATGCCCTCATCGGCAATGCGCATCCGGCGCTGACCTTCAAAGGCGAATGGCTTGGTCACCACACCGACGGTTAAGATACCAAGGTCGCGGGCCGCCTTCGCAATCACGGGCGCCGCGCCCGTTCCTGTGCCGCCGCCCATGCCCGCGGTGATAAAGAGCATGTTCGCGCCATCGAGCGCCGCCATCACCTCGTCGAGGCTTTCTTCCGCAGCCGCCTCACCGATTTGTGGCCGCGAGCCAGCGCCGAGCCCTTGCGTCACGCCCGTGCCCAATTGGATCTTCTGCTCTGCCTTTGAAAGACCGACGGCCTGAGCGTCGGTGTTGGCACAGACAAAGGTCACCCCGTCAAGCTCGCTTTCGATCATGTTGTTGACCGCATTGCCGCCAGCGCCGCCGACGCCGATGACCACGATCTTTGGTTTCAGCTCTGCCGAGGTCGGAACAGAAAGATTGAGCGGCATAAGAAAGACTTTCCTAGAAATGGACGGAGCGGCGCATGGTTAAAAGATCGGTGAGGACGGTTAGCAGGTCGTTAACATCGGGGCCTGTTTCTGCATCTTGGGCGAAACTCTTGACCATGACCGCGTCGCCCGAGGATGAGGGCCCATGAGCGATGAGAAGCACAGACTGTTAAGAGAGGTCGGCGGGCCCGCGACGCTGACCGACGAACAAAGCGTTGCCGCCGCGGCGGCCTTTAAGGAAGCCATGCGGAACCGGCACACGATCCGGGATTTTTCTGATCGGCCCGTCCCGCGCCAAGCGATCGAACAAGCCATCGCCGCTGCTGGGCTCGCGCCCTCTGGCGCCAACCACCAGCCTTGGTTTTTTGCTGTGGTGGAGAGCCGCGAGACCAAACGGCGGATCCGCGAAGCTGCTGAGGAGGAAGAGCGCGCCTTTTACGGCGGCAAAGCCGGGCAAGAATGGCTCGACGCCCTCGCCCCGATCGGGACGGATGCGGAAAAACCTTTTTTGGAGACAGCGCCTTTCTTGATTGTCCCCTTCGCGCAAAAGCGCGGCGGTCTTGATGCGGGTGACGATAAGAAGAACTACTATGTCACCGAGAGTGTGGGCCTTGCCTGCGGTTTCCTTCTTTGTGCTCTTCATCAAGCAGGGCTTGCGACCCTCACCCACACGCCCAACCCGATGAAGTTTCTCAACGACGAGCTTGGCCGCCCCTCAACCGAAAAGCCGATGATGATCATCGTCGTGGGCCATCCATCAGCGGATGCGACCGTGCCCGACCACGCCTTGAAGAAAAAACCGCTCGAGCACATTATGAAGGTCTACTGAGCTTAGAGCACGTCCTGCCACTCAGGGTGCTTTTCGATCTGCGCCTTGGCATAGGGACAAAGCGGCAAGATCTTTCGCCCCTCAGCCCGAGCATCTTCCACGCCCCGCTGAACGAGGGCCACACCAACACCCTTCCCACGCAAGGCATCAGGAACAGCCGTATGATCAATGATGATCATGCTCTCACCAGCGCGTGAGTAGGTCATTTCTGCCGTGTGCCCCTCAACGATCACGTGGTAGCGACCTTTGCTGTCATCTTCCTGGCGCTGAATATCCATCATTCATCCTCCGTCAGTTTTTTGGCAAAGACCATCGAATCATTCCGAAAGGCTTTGAATTCCAAGGCATTGCCCGCAGGGTCTTGCACAAACATGGTGGCTTGCTCACCGGCCTTCCCTTCAAATCGCACATAGGGCTCGATCATGAAGGGCACAGAGGCGGCCTTCAGCCGGTCACGCAGGTGTTCCCAATCATCCCAGTCAAGGATCACGCCAAAGTGGCGAGCGGGTACATCATGGCCATCGACCGTGTTGGCCCGCGCCGCGGCGCAGTCTTTCGGAGACAAATGGGTGACGATTTGATGGCCGAAGAAATCAAAATCAATCCACCGGCCTCGGTCCTCGCGACCCTCCGGACACTGGAGCACGTCGCGATAGAAAAGGCGCGCTGCTTCCAGGTCATCAACCGGGAAGGCTAAATGAAATCGGGGCCGCGCTCCCGCTGCACTCAAGAGCCTGTCTGTCCCAGATGCCGAACACGCCAACGCCAAATGTGCGCGCCAGAGAGGATGATGGCACCCAAAACGGTGAGCGGGGTTTCCCAATCATGGAACGCTTCGACAAACACCGCCACCAGCAGAAGGGACAGTCCGATCAATGCAGGCACGGCAAAAGCAAAGGACCGCTGGTTGAACCCTCCTTGCCAAAGGGCCGTTGCCGTAAATGGGATAGCCATCAACACAAGCCCCCGGTGAAGCCATTCGTGGTCAAACAAAACACCAAAAGCAGGCACGAGTGACGCAAGCACGGGAAGCGCCAAACAATGAAGCAAACAAAGGCCAGAGAGGATGACGGCCGGCCCATCGGGCGTCAGCACAGATGCACGAGTGTTCACGAAGCAGGCTTTCCAATTAAAATTGGCCGGGTCATCAAAAAGGTCTCTCTTCTTCTATCTTTGAGCGTCAGGACGAACGATCTTCAATCGGAACAAATTCGCGTTGCGCCTCGCCGACATACGCCGACAGCGGACGGATAAGCTTATTGTTGCCGAGCTGCTCAATAACATGAGCAGTCCACCCTGTAATTCTGGCCATCACGAACAATGGTGTAAACATTGGGATCGGGAAACCCATGAGGTAGTAAGCAGGCCCCGCTGGGAAATCGAGATTGGGATAAATTCCCTTCGCCTCGACCATCGTGTCATCGAGGATTCGGCTCATCTCCCAGTATTTTTTGGCCTCATCGGAATCAACGACCTCAACCATCTTTCGGAAATAATCCGTCATGGTTGGCACCCGGCTGTCACCTGAACGATAAACGCGGTGACCAAAACCCATGATTTTGCGTTTCTCCTCCAGAGCGGTGAGCATCCACTCTTTGGCGTTGGCAGGTTCTGCAACTTCGGTCAGCATATGCATCACGGCTTCGTTGGCGCCGCCATGGAGTGGACCTTTCAGCGCGCCAATGCCGCCAACGCAGGCAGAGTAAATATCCGACGTGGTCGATGCAATCACACGGGCTGCGAAGGTCGATGCGTTAAAAGAATGCTCCGCATAAAGAACCATCGAGACGTCAAAGCACTTCACGACTTCCGGCGCAGGCACCTCGCCAAAGCACATATTGAAGAAATTCTCTGACCAAGTCAGCGAAGGATCTGGATCGATCGGCCGCTCGCCCATGCGATGCCGGTACTCGGCAGCAACCATCTCAGGGATCTGGGCATACATCCGGACACTGAGGTCATAAAGCCCTTCAGCGTCAAACCCGTCCAAGGTCATTCCCGAACCAAGATTGGCATTTTTGTCCTCTTGGCCAGCAAAACTGAGTGAGCTGCGGATCATATCCATCGGGTGAGCGTCGCGGTTGTAACGCCTGATCACGTAATGAAGATCTTCAGAGATGCCGCGCTCGGCGCGTTCTTTGGCCCGGAACTCCTCGAGCTGCGCTGCCGTTGGCAACTCACCGTTCCAGATGAGATAAGCGGTCTCTTCAAAACTGCCGTTGACCGCGAGATCCTGCACCGCATAGCCGCGATAGGTCAGCGAATTGGTTTCCGGCACAACCTTTGATACCGCGGTATCGTCGGCCAACACACCCGCAAGACCGTACTTCACCTCTTCTGCCATGGCTCACTCCGTCGAACTGTTCTGCGCTGCGGCTAGCACGACGAGACGCCCGGTGGGAGAGCGATAGCGTGATAATTTCTAAGGGATAAAAACAAGCTCCGCACGGCGGTTGAGAGGCTCACTGCGTTCATCCTCGTGCGAGCGCAAAGGCTTGGATTCACCAGCAGAGGACACTTCCACATGACGTGCGCGAAAGCCGGTCTTAATCAACTCCGACGCCACGGCCTCGGCCCGCTCCTCGCCCGTCGCAAGGTTTTGCGACTTCGGACCAGCAGCATCGGCGTGACCCTCGACCCGCACCTTGGTGTAGCCAGCGGCCAAAGCGCGGCTCCCAATTTCTCGCACGAGCAGCAACCCAGCAGGACCTAAATCATTGCGACCATAGTCAAAAAAGACCGTCGTCTCGATTGGCTCAATCGGCTCTTTGACCGCTTCGAGCGGCTGGGCCGCTGCCGTTGCCGTCAACAAAACCATCATCACCACATAGGATTTGATCGCCATCCATACCTCCACGCTGTGAGACTGTAGCGCGGGAACACGGCAGCAAAAAGGCCTCATAACCCTTTGGGTAAGCGATGATTGACGACGCGTTCGACTTTTGCGGTCACGCTTTCATACCAACTATACCAAGCTGACCGGCCCGATGCGATGGCTGCTGCATGCTCGGGATGGGCGCGCCACCGGGCGACATCGTCTTCACTGCGCCAGTAGCTCACGGTGATGCCAACACCATCAGCGCCGCTCGCCGTATCAAACCCAAGAAATCCCGGCATGGTCTGGGCCAGCTCCACCATCCGTTCGGCTGCATTGGCGTAACCCAAGGCATCGTGACCGGTTTTTTGGCTGGTGAAAATCACCGCGTAAAAAGGCGGTTCGGGTCTCGACCGCCCCGGTATCTCGCTCATGTTTGCGGTGTATCGACCACCTCGAAATTGAAGAGGTCTTGGTCGAACGCGCTATAATCTTCGTAGCGCAAGAGGTCATAGAGATCTCGGCGATGCTGCATCTTGTCGAGAATGCCGTTTTGATCGCCATAGGCCTTGATATGGTCAAGGCCACGCAAAGCCTCTCCCATCGCCAATCTGAGCGTTGTCACCGGATAGATCACGACATTGTAGCCTAGGTTCTCGAGTTCAGAGCGGGTGAAGAGCCGCGATTTGCCGAACTCGGTCATATTGGCGAGCAGTGGAACGTCGAGGGCTTCTCGAACAATCTCGAACTCTTTTTCATCCTTCAGCGCTTCGGGGAAGATCATGTCAGCGCCCGCATCGACGTAAGCTTTCATCCGATCGATCGCCTCATCAAGACCTTCGACAGCCCGCGCATCGGAACGGGCAATCAGGACAAAATTGCTGTCGAGTTTTCCCGCCACGGCCGCGCGGATCCGCTGCACCATGGTCTCCTTCTCCACCACCTCTTTTCCATCAAGGTGGCCACAGCGCTTGGGCATCACTTGGTCTTCGATGTGACAGGCCGCGATCCCAGCATCTTCCATCATCCGAACGGTTCGTGCCGCAGACATCGGCTCACCGAAGCCTGTATCGATGTCGATGATGGTGGGAACATCCGTCACCCGCGCTATCTGGCGGCCCCTTGTCACGAACTCATCCTGGTTGGCGATACCGACATCCGGAAGACAGAGGTCAGCCGAAATCACCGCCCCGGAGGCGTAAACGCCGCTAAACCCTTTGCGCTCGATGGCCTGCGCGCAAAGGGGGTTGAAGGCACCAGGAAAGGCATGGAGCTTGCCGTCACCAAGCATCGCGCGGAGATCGATACGCTTTTGCGCAGCGGATTTCGTGGTGAATAGCATGACGTCTTCCTTCTTGTCCGTTAAGGCCGTTACGCGCTGAGCAATCGCACTGTCCACACCCGCGTGGAAGCTTTCGCCCTGGGCGCCTTCATCAATCTATGCCATGCAAACATTGCTGAAGGACTTGGGGACTCTCAATGCGTTTCATTGGCCGTGTTTTCGTTGCGCTGCTGGTCTTAGCAGCGATCCCTGCTCATCTGGCGGTGCCAACGCTCTATGTCACAGCGTTCACCAACCCTTACGTTTATGATCTCTTGTCGGGCGCTGACCCCTTGATCACGAGTTATGCCGATGCAGGCCTTCTTCCTGCAGCGCTGCTTCTGGTGTCCAGCATCTTGTTGTTATTGGCCTTTTTTCAGACACTGCTGCATCGTGGACAGCCTGCTTTGCTGGTGTTTCTCACAGCGATCCTTGATGCCGCATCGCTCTACGCGGCGAATACGCTCGGCTACACAAGCCTTGGCTTGAGCTTGCTGCAAATTGCCGGGCTGGGTGCTGCAATCGTCATCCTCTGGCTGCTGGTGCGGGCTGTTCAATAGCATCAAGGTCGAGGGGCTGGCAGCGAACCGGCCCCTCTTGGTGGTCGACTAGAACAGGCCCTTTGCCGTGTTCGTCTCGATTTTTGCGGCATCGACGATCGGGTTAAGCGCCAGGACATCTTGGGGGGAAAGGTTGGGGAGGTTCTGAACGAGGTCCAAGAAACGATCTGTCTCCGCAGCGTCGAGTATACCCTCCGTCAGAGTCCGGAATTTGCCGATATAGTGCTCTCGCATAAAGGGCCGCGCACCGAGCGGGTGCGCATTGGCCACGGCCTTTTCATCCTCAAGCACGGTGCCGTCTTCCATGGTGACAACGACCTTGGCACCGAACGCTTTTTCCGCCGGATCGTGGCTATGGTAACGCCGGGTCCATGCCGGATCCTCCGTGGTCTCCACTTTGTGCCAGAGCCGCACCGTGTCTTCCCGTTGCGCCCGCTCCGGCGCATAGGAGCGTACATGGTGCCACTCTCCATCCTGCAGCGCGACCGCAAAGATATACATAATCGAGTGGTCAAGCGTTTCGCGGCTCGCCTTCGGGTCCATCTTTTGCGGATCACCTGCGCCCGTACCGATCACATAATGGGTATGGTGCGAGGTATGAAGAACAATCGATTTGACCTGATCAAAACCCCCTGCATCACGAATTTTGGGACCCATATCGAAGGCCAGATCGATCAACGCTTGGGATTGATACTCCGCTGAGTGTTGTTTGGTGTAGGTATCAAGGATCTGTCGCTTCGACTCACCAGCCGCTGGCAGCGGAACTGTGTAGGTCGGATCATAGGGGCTGCCTCCCTTATCACGGGCGGTCCGGCCATTGAGGATAAAGCTGATAATTGAATCCTCACC
>JBCCBY010000109.1:0-9434 GCA_039033795.1 Pseudomonadota bacterium
TCGCAGCACAGTCATGAAACTGTTGAAGTCTTTTATGTCCATCAGGGGACGTGGCGCTTTATGAGTGGCGAGACTGCTGAAGACGGGGAGGTGGTCTTGCATCCTGGCGACCTCATTTCTCTGCCGACAAACCTCTTTCGTGGTTTTGAGAACATCGGAGAGGATGTGGGGTTTCTTTTCGCGGTGCTTGGCGGTGATGATCCGGGCCGGGTGCTTTGGGCACCGCAGGTGTTTGATCTGGCCAAGGACTATGGCCTGATGTTGCTGGAGAATGGCTCTCTCGTCGATCTTGCATCGGGGCAAGTGCCGCCGAAAGGCGTAGGACCTATGCCCAGAACATCACCTGAACAAATATCAGCACTGACCAAAATAACGAGTGCCGATCTGGAGACCTGCGTTATGCGGTCGGATCGTGCAGTCAGTGATGTGAAGGCCCCACAAGGTGTGACCGCGCGCCCGTTAATCGGCCCTGGACCACTTTGCTGGAAGCATGGGGTTCACGGTGACGGAGCTGCGTTTGGACGAGGGCGCCGCCATCGCTTCGCCCGCCCTTGATGTCCCAGAAGTATGGTTCGTACAAAGTGGAAGAGTTCTTATATCGGGCGATACTGGTACGGACACCGTGACGGCCAATGCGGGTGATACGGTTAGCCTTCGTCGAGACTCAACCCGAGGTGCCCTTGCACTTTCTCAAGCGACGATTGTTGCAGTAAGGGGAGGGGACGACCCAAGATCAGCAGAAGGAACACCGCAGTGAATGAAAGACTGGAAGGTCGGATTGCACTGGTAACCGGAGCCAGCCGCGGCCTCGGCCGCGCCATTGCCCTTCGTCTCCATCGTGAGGGTGCTTTCGTGATCGGCCTTGCCCGCCCATCCGATGACCTTCAGTCCCTTGGAGAGGAGATTGAAGGCCACGGCGAGGTATGGCCGTGCGATGTGACAAGCGACAACGCGCTTGAGCGCATCCAAGCGCTATCGCAACTCGATGTTCTCGTTAACAATGCGGGCACGAACCAACCAGAACTGATGGTCGATGTGACGGATGAGACTCTCGATCATGTCCTTGAGCTGAATGTCCGCACGGCCTTCCGTGTCGCACGATCGTCGCTTCGGGTCATGAAAGAAGGTGCAAGTGTTATCAACATGACGTCTCAAATGGGTCACGTCGGATCTCCTCGCCGCACCGTGTACTGTATGACAAAGCACGCGCTGGAAGGTTTGACAAAGGCAATGGCGGTCGAGCTCGCACCCAGAGGAATTCGCGTTAACGCTGTGGCGCCGACTTTTGTTGAGACACCGATGACCAAACCCATGCTCGACAATCCTCAGTTCAGGGAATTCGTGAACACGATGATCCCGCTCGGTCGTGTGGCGACCGTCGACGATGTCGCAGGAGCAGTGGCTTATCTTGCCTCTCATGAAGCGGGAATGATTACCGGTCATAGCCTTCTTATCGATGGAGGATGGACCGCCCAATGACAAGCAAACCCATAACACATGTCGCGACCACTGACATTCGCGAGATGATGAATCCTGGTTCTGAACGGAGGATGGATTTACCAGGATTTGATCCGGAGTTTGTGGATTTTCCGCATTACATCATTCGCATTACAGAGCGTATTTGGCATGATCGCGATGTCGATCTTTGCTTGGCCTACTATGCGGAAGACTGCGCCATTCACACCATGTCAGGTCCTCTTGTCGGGGCCAAAACAGTCCGTGATAACACTTTACAAACACTCGAAGCCTTTCCCGATCGTCGTCTTGATGGGGACAATGTGATTTGGTCGAGTGACGGTCGCGGAACATTTCATTCGTCGCATTTGATCACCTCTAAGATGACAAATCTTGGTACCACAGAATTTGGGCCGCCCACGGGTCGGCGGGTTCAGGTTCAAACCATTGCCGATTGTCTCTGCAAAGAGAACAAGGTGATTGAAGAGTGGTTGGTTCGCGATCATGGCAGCATCTGTGTCCAACTGGGGTTTGATCTTGAACAAAGTGCTATCCAGTTGGCAGAAAAGGACAAACAGGACGGGTGCTCACTCATTGATGCCTTGTCATCGGCGCGTGAGACCGTGGGGTCGTTCGATGTCACCCCGAAAGGTGAAGCTTCAACGGTGGCGGCAAAAGCACTTCGTGCATCTTGGGATCCGAAGGCTCTTGATCACTGTCCAGAGTTTTATGATTTTAGGGCGCGCGTTCAGTACCCGACGGGGCGCTCTAGCTATGGTCATGATCAGTATAACGATATCATGAAGCAATTTGTTGGTGCATTCCCGAAAGTGAACCTCTCTATCAACCATGTGGCGGAAACACCTTATTTGGGTGACGCGGTTGATGTTGCTCTGCGTTGGTCCATTCGAACAGCCCATGATGGACATGGCGCCTATGGCAGAGCAACGGGTGCGCCCATCTATATCCTTGGCGTCTCTCATTACCGCGTGATGAATGGTCGTATTCGGGAAGAGACCACGATTTGGGACGACGTCGCGCTTCATCGTCAAATCGCGACTGCTCGACTCTCATGACGGTGATTCCCGAGCGGATCATCGATGCTCACCACCACCTTTGGGATCTAGACGCCGTTCATTATCCTTGGCTGATGGAGAAGGGGCAACGCCGTTTTTTTGGCGATCCAACCCCAATCCAGAAGAACTATGACGGAGATGACTTTCAACAGGATATTGGCAGTATCCCAATCAAAAGTTCGGTTCATATCCAAGTGGGGGCTCAAGAGGATGAGGCTGTGCAGGAGACCCTATGGTTGGAGCGAGAACGGCAGCGTACCGGCTTTCCGGGGGCGATTGTTGCCTTCACGGACCTCACATCACCCAATATGCCGGGCAGTCTTGATCGCCATGCCTTGGCGTCTTCGCGTTTAAGGGGTGTGCGCCAGATTGTCAGCCGAAGTGCCGACGAGGATCGCGCATCGTCAACGCCCGACTTGCTATACAACGTCGATTTTTCTTGCGGGTTACACGAGTTATCGCGGAGAGATCTGTCCTTTGACCTTCAGTTGACGCCTCAGCATCTTCATAGCGCTGCTGGTGTGCTTGGCGACATTGAAGGCCTGCGTGTTGCGCTTTGCCACGCCGGTAGTCTTCATGATTCGACATCAGAAGGATTGAGCGCCTGGACCAGTGGTTTGGCCACCTTTGCCGATCAAGTTGATGGCATCTGTAAGATTTCAGGCTACGGTATGTTTTATCACCATTGGCAGCGACAAGACATCAAGGATTGGGTTCATCGGATCATCGATGTCTTTACACCACAGCGCGTTGCCTTCGGTTCGAATTTCCCCGTTGATCGTCTATATGCGTCTTATCATGACGTCTGGAATGCGTTCTTCTACGCGGCTGAGGCGTTCACCCCTGAAGAACGTGACTTGATGTTTTGGCACAATGCCGAGGATTTCTACCGCGTCACAAGCTGAGGCCGGACAGCATCGTTCAGGGACTGTGCGCCTTTAAGCAACATTGCGTGGTCTGAACTCATCAAAAACAAGGAAGCTCCGAGTTCGCACCATGTGGCAATTTCATCGGTTCGTCCTGTGAACATACCAATGGTTCGACCAGCCGCCCGTCCTTTGCGACAAATCTCCGCCACGGTGTCAACAACCGCCGGTTCGTTGGGATCACTGTAACCAAGAGACACCGTCAGATCCGCCCGCCCTATGAAGAATGCATCC
Source organism: Pseudomonadota bacterium (assembly GCA_039033795.1). Lineage (GTDB taxonomy): Bacteria > Pseudomonadota > Alphaproteobacteria > Caulobacterales > Parvularculaceae > Parvularcula. The sequence goes on from JBCCBY010000109.1 coordinate 3,692, forward strand.
ACCATTTCTGTCTTGAAGAGATCGTCGAGGTGGTCGAGTGCATCAGCATCTTCGATCTGGGCAATGACGCATGTTTCTTTATGAGCGGAATTAAGTTGTTCCGCCATGCTTCGACCCATATAGTCAGCCGACCGAGACGATCCAGCATACCCTCGACCGCGGCCATAATGGGCAAGATCGACTGCTCTTTGTGCGTCTTCTCTGGTGATGACATGGGGAACCAGAACACCTGTCGCGCCGCAGTCTAGCGCATTCAATATATGCTCCGATGATAGCGTCGGTATCCTTACGATCGACGGAATGCTCAGATACCGGAGGGCCATGAGACAGAGATCCAAGTCACGTCGGCCGAACGGTGCGTGTTCAGTGTCAAGGCAGATGACATCCAGACCCGCGCGTCCCATCACTTCGCAAATGATCGGGGAAGGCGTTTTCAAAAAAGTTCCTAACACGGGGTGTTGATGCGCAAGTTTTTCCTTAAAGGTCATAGGCTTGCCCTCCTTGCTCCCTCGGACAAGGCCGCAAGTTTGGCGTAGACGATGTTTTCATCGACGGCCCCGAACCCCGCAAAGGTTGAAAAACCACAGTCAGTTCCAGCAATAACGCGCTCTTGCCCGACAATATCCGTAAACCGCTTAATACGTTCTGCGACGAGGTCGGGGTGTTCGATGAAATTAGAGGTCGAATCGATCACACCCGGGATAAGGACTTTGTCGTCAAGTTGTCCTTCTTTTTCAGCATCCGCAAACACTCTCCACTCATGACCATGCCGGGGGTTCGCGTTTTCGAACAAGAGACCCTGTGGTTTTGCCTTCAGCGCGATCGGCAAAACAACACTCATCGGCGCATCGCAATGATGCGGCCCCTCGTAATTACCCCAGCAAATATGCATACGAATTTTATCTGCTGAAATATTACGGAGCGCGTGGTTGAGCACCTCGACATGCCGGTAGGCGCGCTTTTGGTAGGTCGCATCAGATTGATCCTTAAACATCATATGACGGCCAAGTCCAAGATCTGGGCTGTCGAGTTGAAGGAGGTGGCCCGCGTGAACAATCGCCTCATATTCCGGCCGCATAGCCTCTGCGAGGGCTTCGAGATAGGCGTCATCATCCTTGTAGTAATCATTGGGCTGAAATAAAGCGATAACCCCTGGGGATGCGGCATTCATGAAGCTCTCTTCGGCGTTTGATCCGTGGAGCGCGTCGACAAATCGAGAGAGATCGCCTTGCAGCGGCGCATCGCTTTTGGGTTCAATGGCACCAACACAACGCGGTCGTTTGTAAGACGGAGTTCCGCCCCCCTTCGACTGGCGCTCAAGAAAAGATGGAAACTCTTCGAGGTCAGCTGGTGCTCGACGCGGGCTGTCGCCGCCAAATCCAGTGATGCGATCCTTTATATAGGTCGCATACGAAATTTTACTCATTTCGCCATCACTGACGATATCGATACCGCTTTCGCGTTGGCGTTTGATGACGTTGATCACCGCTGGCCGGATGACGCTGTCAAAGTGCTCTTCTGGAACCGTATCGCCGTTCTCAATACCGAAGACGAGGTCTGTGACGTCTTTGGTGCGAGGCAGGCTGCCCACGTGAGTCGTAAGAATACGGTCTGTACTGCGTTTCATGGGCCTTGTTGCCTCTTTGTTATACGCGTGCGGTTAAGGAGCAGGTCCAATGGTTGCGCCTTCGATCAATAGGCCCTCGAACACCCGCTTCTCATAGGTTCGCTCTGGCCTTTCGGACTGTTCTTTCAGCATCGAGACAACCGCGTCACACATCCTGCCGATCGGTTGACGGATTGTTGTGAGCTCATAGCTGGAAAGCCGACCAGCAGCGATCCCATCGTAGCCCGTCACGGACAAATCATCGGGAACGCGGAGTCCCAGAATCGTTCTTGCTTCATCAATCAATCCAAGAGCCATCATATCGTTTGCGCAGATAATCGCCGTTGGCCTTGGCTGTGAAGACATCAGTTCGTGTACTGCTTTGGCGCCACTCTCATAGGTAAAGTCGCCAGCGGCGTTGGCGACAATCGTGCCGCCATGGCTATCGACAGCGGCGCGCACGCCCTTTAGCCGCGTGCGAGAAACCATGTTGTTGTCAGGTCCAGAAACAACACCAAAATGTGTGTGCCCCTGGGCAGTCAGAGTCTGGATTAACTGCCGAGTCTGCGCCTCGGGATCGCATAAGACAACGTCAGAGGACCTGTCCTCAAAAAATCGGTTGAAAAAGATCACCGGAGTCTGTTGCTCTTCGAATCGGTCCGCATCCTCACGTTTCATATGCGACGCAGAGATAACAGCATCCACTTGGAATTGGGAAATCTGGTCAAGCACCGGACCCACATCATCTTCACGGTCAACGGTGAACAGCAAGACACGGAGCTTTTCATCGGATAGTCGCTGGGTCAGCGTAAAGAGAACCTCGGGATAATAGAGGTTTACACTGCCCGATATCAACACAGCAATAAGGTTCGATTGCTGAGTGATAAGCCCCCGTGCCAAGGCGTTTGGCTGCCATCCCAATTCTTTTGCTGCTGCCAAGACGCGCTCCCGCGTTTTGGCCGAGGCACTTCCGCCTGGTTTAAAACATCGCGAAACAGCCGATTGTGAAACACCGGCCAGCCTCGCCACATCATAGGATGTGACGCGACGAGAATTGAGACCGCGCCTGCCGGCCTGATCATTACTCGGCTGCTGGTTTTTGCCCATAACGGCGCAGACGAATGTCCGCTTGCTCCTTATGCCCTGCGAAGCCTTCATAGCCGCAGAGGCGAGAACAATACGCGCCGACATGGACCGAAGCTTCTTCTGTCACCCACTGATAGGTATGAGTCTTAAGAAACTTACCCACCCATAGACCGCCCGTATAGCGCCCCGCCTTCATTGTTGGCAGGGTATGATTGGTGCCGATGACTTTATCGCCATAGGAAACATTGGTCTCTGGTCCCAGGAACAACGCGCCATAATTGGTCAGGCGATCAAGGAACAACTGAGGGTCCTTCGTCATCACTTGAACATGTTCCGAGGCAATGTCGTCTGCCACCTCGATCATTTCCTCATAGCTATCGCACACGATGACCTGGCCATAATCCCGCCAAGCTTGGCCCGCAATATCGGCGGTGGCGAGCCAAGTCAGCTGCGTTTTGACAGCTTCCATCGTTTCTCGCGCCAGCGATTCGGAATTGGTCAGCAGCACGGCGGGCGAGTTTGGACCATGTTCGGCTTGGCCGAGAAGGTCAGCTGCGCAGAGTTCTCCATCCACGGACTCATCCGCAATGATCAAGGTTTCGGTCGGACCGGCAAAAAGGTCGATGCCCACTTTACCAAAGAGTTGCCTTTTGGCTTCGGCAACAAAAGCATTGCCAGGTCCGACGATGAAGTCGACGGGCGGAAGACTTTCGGTTCCTAGCGCCATCGCGCCAACACCTTGAACACCGCCCATGGTGTAAATCTCATCCGCACCGCCCATATCCATCGCGACGACAATAGCCGGATGCGGTTTTCCTTCGAAGGGCGGCGCGGTTGCCACAACGCGTTTCACGCCTGCGACCTTCGCCGTCACCACACTCATATGAGCGGAGGCAATGAGGGGGTATTTTCCTCCTGGTACGTAACAGCCAACGGAATTCATGGGGATGTTTTTGTGCCCCAAGGTGACACCAGGCAGCGTTTCGACCTCAACATCCTTCATTGAATCCCGTTGCACCTGGGCAAAGTTTCGGACCTGTTCCTGGGCAAACCGAATATCATCGAGCATTTGTGCGCTGCACGCGTCATAACACGCATCGATTTGCTCGCGGGTGAGGCGAAAATTCTCGGGGTTCCAATCGTCGAACTTTGCCGAGTACGCGCGCACAGCAGCATCCCCGCGTTGATCGATATCGCTTAGAATATCTTCGACTGTTTGACGGACCTTGGCGTCCGATTGCAGTTTAACTTCAGGGTCGATCCCTTCTTTCAGCCAGCGAGCCACCGGTTGTCTCCTCTTCGTCAATGCCAAGTGTAGCATTATTGCATCCGAATGCAATCAGAGGTCTGCCAAATCGCTGCCATGGTCGCCGCGCTGCTGCCGCATGACCCGCAACAGATCCAGGCCCATTTGATCAAGAATGTGCAGAATATCGATCGATACCCAATTTTCATCAAGACGATCGCCATCGCGGCGCCAAAAATCCATCACCCGCATTTTGAGTTCTTGTCCTGACGGAGGAAGGCCCAGCCATCCGCCGCCGAGATGGGAGGCCGTCATATGGGGCCATCCACCGGTGGCAACATACGGACCATCAGCAACCAGCGTTTTGCTCCTGTCCACACCCCTCTTTGGGAAACCCTTAAGAAACGGGCCTTGGTGGAGCGCTCGAAAACCATCGAGCCCACGACTGGTCCCGATTCCGCCTGGGCCGAACCAAAGGAAGTTGTCGGTCCAGAATTGCTCCTGGTCCATCGTGAACAGCGATTGGCCATCAAATCGACCAAGGCCATCAAGCATTGCGAGCACCAGGTCGAGACTGGCTTCGCTTTCACCATCCTCGCTTGTCGCGCGGCCAAGACCGTCCATCGTCCGTGGGGGCATCACAGGACCAGGGTGGCCAAGGCTCGCGCGAAGGGGACAGACACCAGCCTGCACCATAAGATCAAGAAAATCTGGAATAATATAGCCTTCTGCTACTTTGTCGCTCTCAATACGGAGGAGTTCACTATAGCGGAGGAAAACCGGCCGATGGGTCGGCGGAATATCGAAAAGAGATGCCTTAAAGGTACCGACAAAATAGCCGGTGGAGCAGACCCAGTCCCCCGCCGAACCGTCACCGTCAAGAGCAACGCCATCATAGACGCCAGCGACCCGGACGAAAGGGCGAACTTCGATATCGGGAATTGCTTGGGTGATCGGATCCCAATAGTCAGAGAAAAAAGCATCCGGGGTGTCGAGGTCATTCACTGGGTGCGCAGCATGCCAATGAAACCCGTCACCCATCAGTTGACGAGCGGAGTGGGGGTCGCTCGACGTTAGTGCATCCGAAAATGCAACAGCGATTGATTCAAATGCATGGCTCATCGATGTTCACGCGCTCCCTAGGGTGCCGAACCAGGAAAGGCCGGCAACAATCAAAACGAAAAAGATCAAAAGGCCCCACACCGGCCGCTCCACTTGTCCGGGTACGAGGTACCAACCGTTTTGCACCTGCGGCTTATGTTGTGATCGCATCCATGCTCTTTGTCCGACGACCGTCTGCGGATGCCAGTCGGTTTGGAAACCATCAAGGACGACACTCGCTGTCCAGGCCACCGCGATATTGATGCTGCCGCCAACAACCACATACCACGGCCATGCGATGTTCAGCGGCTCAATACCGACAAAAGGTAGTCCTTGCACCACGATAAAGAGGCCAACAAACCCGGAAACCACGCCAATCATCAGCCCACGTTCTGTTGTGTGCTTTGAGAAAAATCCCATACCAAACAGCGCCAACTTCGCCCCCACAAAATAAGAGGCGACTTTCGAAAGCTCCTCAAGGATCGACCCACCGCTTCCAATAAACGCAAAAGCAATGGGTATACACGCCACACCCCACGCCGCCGTGAGGACACGAGACAATTGCAGATAGTGCGTATCTTCTGCATCAGCGCGCCAGAACCGTTGATAAAAATCAGTGATGGAGACCGTAGCCAAACAATTGATGGCGGACGACAGACTCGACATTGACGCCGAAAGAACTGCTGCCGTCAGCACACCCATCA
>JBCCBY010000110.1:0-9404 GCA_039033795.1 Pseudomonadota bacterium
CCGGTTCAAGCGGATCACTCGAACGCGGGCCGGCACCTGGCATGCGCGCACCGCGCGGGATCGTCAGCAACATCGTATGGTAGCATACGCCAAGGGTCATCAGCGAGATCCTCTCCGTGACGCTAAACGGAGCGCCTCGGTTTAGCCTTTGTTCGGTCGCCGCGATGAGTCAACCTAGAGCCTTGATGGAACAAGCGGCACTGATCATAAGGGGCAACCGATCACTCTCCGTACACTCTTTGCCCGTGGCCATTGCTGCAGAAAGGGTAACTCGTCGTGACAATCGAACCCATCAAACAACGACTCTTTGGCCAATTGCGCGATGGGCGCGACGTCCAAATCGTTACACTGACCAACAGCAAAGGAGAGGCTGTTGAGGTGAGCAATTATGGCTGTGTTATCAAGTCCCTCACAATGCCCGACCGCGACGACAGGCGACGCAGCGTTGTGCTTGGTTTCCCAACATTAAAGGCGTATGAGGATGATACCAAGGCGGTGGGTGCCTTTATTGGGCGATACGCAAATCGCATTGCCAATGGACGATTTTCGATAGACGAGAGAACGTATCAGCTTCCACCCAATCAAGGCCAACATCATATCCACGGCGGGCAACAGGGGTTTGGTAAGCAGTTGTGGTCGTACAAGGCACATGTGGGGGAGCAGGGGGTGTCGATCGTTTTGAGGCGGCGGTCACCTGCTGGAGAGGCGCGTTATCCGGGGACGCTGGATATCGAGGTGGTGTACACACTGACCAACACCAGCGCTTTGATCATGGAGGTCATGGCGACCACGGATCACCCGACGATCATCAATGTCACGCAACATAGCTATTTCAACCTCTCCGGCACCTCCAACTCCGTTCTTGATCAGCAACTTGTCGTTGATGCAGACGAGATGCTGCTGACAAACGCCGATCTTATTCCAACCGGTCAGAGGCGTCATGTCTCTGGAACGCCGTTCGACTTTAGAACCGCAAAGCGTGTTGGTCTGCAGATCGATGATTGTGATCAGCAACTCGTCTTTGGACAGGGCTATGATCACTGCTATGTGCTTCGTTCAGGAGAGGGACCTGCTGCCTGTCTCAGCGATCCAGTGAGTGGACGCATGTTGTCCGTGTTCACCGATCAGCCAGGCATGCAGGTCTATTCTGGCAACTGGCTCAGTGGCGCCTTTGCACCGCGATCTGGCCTTTGTCTCGAAACCCAACACTTTCCCGACAGCCCTAACCATGATGGATTTCCCAGCACGGTCCTCCGGCCGGGGCAGGTCTTTCGGACGTGCACCCGGTTTCAGTTCAGCGTTGTCGATGCCTAGGATCAAAGATCAAACCGATCAGCGTTCATCACCTTGGTCCAAGCATGAACAAAGTCGCGAGCGAACTTTTCCTTGTTGTCATCTTGTGCATAAAACTCCGCATAGGATCTTAAGACAGAGTTCGAGCCGAACACGAGGTCTGCACGCGTGGCGGTGTACGCTGCTTTGCCAGTGGCTCGATGACGCAGCTCGTATTGGCCATCGCCCCAGGCGTGCCAACTGAAGCTCATGTCCGTGAGCACCGTAAAGAAGTCTGTACTCAGCACACCAACCCGGTCAGTGAAAACGCCATGCTCCGAACCACCATAATTGGCCCCCAGCACACGCATGCCGCCGACAAGTGCAGTCATCTCCCAGGCTGTGAGACCCAACAGCTGCGCGCGGTCGAGCATCATCTCTTCGGCAGAAACAGCGAAGGTTTCCTTTTGCCAATTGCGGAACCCATCAGCCACTGGCTCTAAAACATCGAATGATGCTGCGTCGGTGGTCTCATCCGTTGCATCGCCTCGGCCCGGTGCGAAGGGCACGGCCACAGAGAGGCCTGCAGCCTTGATCGCTTTTTCAAGCCCGACGACGCCGCCAAGAACGATGATATCCGCAAGGGAAGCGCCAGTCTCTTTGGCGATTGGTTCGAGTGCATCAAGCACGCGGCTCAGCCTTGCGGGTTCATTGCCTTCCCAGCCCTTCTGCGGCGCCAAGCGAAGCCGAGCGCCATTCGCGCCGCCACGCTTATCAGAACCGCGGAAGGTCCGTGCACTGTCCCAAGAGGTCGCGATCAATTCGCCTACAGTAAGATCCGTGGCAGCGATCAGCGCTTTGGTTGCGTCGACGTCATAAGCCCGGCTTCCCGCAGGAACGGCATCTTGCCAGATCAAGTCTTCCTTGGGCACGTCCGGTCCGACATAGCGCACTTTGGGACCCATATCGCGGTGGGTAAGCTTGAACCATGCACGAGCGAACGTGTCCCGGAAATAGGCCTCGTCAGCCATAAACTTGTCGCACACGGCGCGATAAGTCGGGTCCATCTTCATGGCCATATCAGCATCTGTCATGATTGGGTTGTGCTTGACGCTGCTGTCGGTTGGATCGGCGGGTCGGTCGTCCTCTTTGATGTCCACCGGCTCCCACTGCCATGCACCTGCAGGTGACTTGGCCAATTCCCCTTCGTACCCGAACAACAGCTTGAAATAGCCCATATCGAATTGGGTGGGGTTGGTTGTCCATGCGCCTTCAATCCCAGACGTGAAGGTGTTGGTCGCCTGGCCGTGATGGCCAGGATTGGCCCAGCCCAGGCCTTGCTGCTCAAGGCCAGCGGCTTCTGGTTCAACGCCGATGTCGTTCACGGCACCACGGCCATGGGCCTTGCCCACGGTATGGCCGCCGCAGGTGAGCGCTGCTGTTTCTTCATCATTCATCGCCATCCGTGCAAAGGTTTCGCGGATGTGTGCGGCTGTTTTGAGAGGGTCAGGCTGTCCGTTCACACCCTCAGGGTTCACATAAATGAGGCCCATATGAACGGCCGCGAGGGGGTTCTGGAGGGTCGATGGATTGTCGAGATCATCGTAGCGCTCCTCGCTTGGCGCCAACCATTCCGTCTCGGAACCCCAATAGGTGTCCGTTTCCGGTCCCCAAATATCTTCGCGGCCAAAACCGAACCCGAAGGTTTTCAAGCCCATGGTTTCGTAGGCCATGTTGCCCGCCAAGATGATAAGATCGGCCCACGATAATTTGTTTCCGTACTTCTTTTTAATCGGCCAAAGGAGGCGGCGGGCTTTATCGAGGCTTGCGTTGTCTGGCCAAGAGTTGAGCGGGGCAAAGCGAATATTGCCGGACCCTGCGCCGCCGCGCCCGTCTTGAACGCGGTAAGAACCCGCTGAGTGCCAAGCGAGGCGGATCATGAGGCCGCCATAATGACCCCAATCAGCGGGCCACCAGTCTTGGCTTTCCGTCATCAGGGCTTTGACATCTGATTTCACCGCGTCGAAATCGAGGCTTTTCACCGCAACCGAATAGACAAATCCTGTGTCCATTGGATTGGTGCGGGCGCCGTGCTGATGAAGGATGTCGAGGTTCAAACTGCGCGGCCACCATTTCGTGACCGGTTCGCTCATGGATGTGTTGCTGCCATGCAGGACAGGGCACGTTGCTGTTGTGCTCATCGAATTCCTCCGCAATGATCTTAGGGTCAGAGAATAGACATCCTCTTGGGTTTGCCCAACAATTTGTCTCACTTCGGACGATCGAAAAATTCGATGGGTTATCATTCTGTGAGGCGGTGCAAGAACAATCAGCACAACGCTCTCTTGGCCACTAGGGTTGCGGTCCCCGTTCGAAAATCGTCGACAGAACGATGGTCGAATTGGTCGCCGTCACCTCACCCACATCATAGATGCGCGTGAGCAAGGCCTCCAGCCCCTCCGCGTTGGCGCAACGGACTTTCAAAAGAAGACAGGCGTCCCCCGCAACACTATGCACTTCTTCGATATCGGGATCGTTTTGAAACGCGATGTATTCTGCGCGGCGTGACCGTCCGGCCATGGTGACACTGACAAAAGCCAGCAGAGGGCGTCCAATGGTGGCGCCGTCAAGCACGGCTGCTGTCTTTTTGATTGCGCCCATGCCGCGCAGTTTTTTGACGCGCTCATGGACCGCCGGGGCCGACAGATTCACCTCTTGGCCCAATTCGGCGAAGGAAAGGCGCGCATCATTGGCCATCAAACTTAACAGTCTTCGGTCTGTGGTGTCGATGATCGGGTCAGCGCGTCGCCGCCGCTGAACACCATTCGTATTTTCATCCATTCGGTTATAATTCCTTGAGGCCTAATCCTGTTTAGCTTAACAGGAAAAAGAACATACAGCATCAGAAAAAAGGTGGAGGATATGCCGCTCGACTTGTTCCTCGTCTTTGCCGCGACCACCGCAGTCGTGGTGATCGCTCCTGGACCAGCCGCCGTCACAGTCGCGTCCCTCAGTGCAGGGAATGGATTGGGTCGAGCAATGATCGGGATTTTGGGTGTTGCGTTCGCCAATGCGGTTTACTTTATGCTGAGTGCTTTTGGCATCGCTTCTTTGATGATCGCTTCGCACACGGTGTTTACCGTTATCAAATGGGCCGGTGTTCTTTATCTTGTATACTTAGGCATCTCAGCGATCCTTGGTGGCTCAAGCGCGATCAACGTCAAGGCCGCTCGTCGACAGTCCGCAGCCGCGCTGTTCTCGAAGGGGTTCGTTGTCGAGTTTGCTAACCCCAAAGCTCTTCTCTACTTTGCCGCGATCGTTCCTCAATTCCTTGATGCGTCCCAATCGATTGTTGTCCCACTGATGATCATGGGTGCGACCACATTGATCCTCGACCTTGTCATATATTCACTATACGCATTGATAGGTCGCGCTTTGGTCCGTGGAGGGGCAAAGAGTATGATCGTCACAATCGTCAACAAGGTCGCTGGCGGGGCGTTTCTCCTGGCTGGTGTTAAAATGGCCACTGTCTCGGCCTGACGCGACGAAACGGCGGCGTAACAACCACGAAGGAGTGAGATCATGGTCAAAACAATCGCGATTTTGGTGTTCGATGATGTCGAAGAGTTAGATGCAGTTGGTCCGTATGAAGTGCTTGCGTCGGCGGCGATGGAACGTCCCGATGCGTTGAAGGTGTTTCTTGTCAGCGAAACAGGTGGGCCTGTCCGGTGCTTTAAGGGCATCAGCCTTCTGCCTCATCACAGTTTTATGGACGCGCCAAAGCCTGATATCTTGGTGGTGCCGGGAGGAGACGGAACACGCGTGCAGCGCGAGAACGCGTCCTTGATGAGCTGGGTGACAAAGACCGCTGCTGGATGTGAGCTCGTGGCCAGCGTTTGTACCGGTGTACGGATCACACTTGCTGCAGGCATCGCAGCAGGCAAACGCATCACCACCCATTGGTCAGCCATCGACGAAGCTCGTGCCAGCGGCGAGGCGGCCGACGTGCTCAGCGATGTGCGCTTTGTTGTCGATGGAAACTATGTCTCATCAGCTGGCGTTTCAGCTGGGATCGACATGGCACTTTGGATGGTTGGTCACCTGGTGGACCCAGCCTTCGCCCGCGCTATTCAGCACGAAATCGAATACTATCCGGCCCCGCCCTATACATACGACATCGTCGCGCCGCGTTGAGCCAAAGCGAAGCCGGCGCCAACAGGTGGGGTCAACGGAGCAATGACGTTGCCTCTTGAGCCCGCTTTGGCTCCTGGGACACCAAAAAGACTATCGAGCTCTTGCCCGGAACCCAATGGTGAATGGTGCGCTGATCTTTATCGAACGACACCCATTCTGCCGACGCCGTGTCTCGACGCTGCGCGCTTTTTCGCAGCGAAGCCGTGGGTTGGGCAGACGATGTGGATCGGAAGACTAATCGGCGACGAAGGTGTTCTGGCAAGGAGCAACGAACCGGCAGACCGTGATACACGGATCATCTCGGGCGTCGCGCGTTTCCGGTGAGCAAGATGGTCAAGCGCATGGGAAGAGACACCTTTTCACCCCAAAGCCGCGACCGCAGCTCGACCGATCAGGTCGCCCCATCGGAGGGCCTTTGGCCCGCGAGATTGAAAATGGCGCACCGGGGAAGAGCAACACAAGCCAGTGTTTATGCGGTCTCTGGAGCCGGTTTGCCAGAAAGTTTGCCACTTTCTCCTTTTGTCCACCTCTTCACGGCGGTCTTCGCAAGCCGCTTTTGATCGCGTGAGCGGGCGTAGTGGTTCAGCATTTTGAGGTCTTTGTGGCCGGTAATCGCTGCGGCCTCTTGGGGGCTACAACCGGCTTCAATGAGCTGTGTTGCGGCGGTCGCTCGGAGGCCGTGGAGAACATATCCATTGGGAATGATTGCGGCTTCCCGCGCCTTAGCGAACCAATTCCCCATGGCCTTGTCGGAACGTTGCCCACCGGCCGACGTGGCTATGATGAATGGCCCGTTGCGAGGTGTCCGCTCCAGAGTCTCGGCAAGTTCAGGATGGATTGGTATCTCCACAGCTGTTCCGGTTTTTCTCTGCGTGATGCGGATTAATCCACCTTTCGCATCCTGCCATGTCAACTTGGCTATGTCGCTGCGACGTTGCCCCGTGAAGAGCGCGAGATCAAAACACGCCCTTTGCACCGTGCCGCGCGCCCATCGCCCCTGGAACGCCCTTATGTGCTCTTGTGGCCATGCGTTGTGCCCCTTGCTCTTGCCGCGCATCTTCACGCCGATGCACGGATTGGCCCTCATGCGCCCCTCCCGCACAGCCATCGTGCAGAGAAGTGAAAGCATTTTTACGCGACCGTTGGCCTTGTTGTCTGTCCCGGTCGTCCCGTCGCGGATCTTCCAGATATCGGCCTGCGTGAAGGCGCTGATCATCTGCTGACCAAACGTGGTCTCCAGATCTTGGAGCCTCGTGAGGTAGACGCGGCGTGTCGAGATGGCGAGATCTCGAAATTCTGCTGTGAGCTGATAGCGTTCGCAGTAGTCAGCGACCGAGCCGGGGATAACGTGCCGCTCGGATGGTACTCCCTCTCGCAAACGAGCGTAAGCTAAGTGGAACTTTGTCGGCTCTCTTGACGGATCGGGAAGCCGAGTTCGCACTCCGTCCCTCCGAAAATAGTAATAGGTCTTGCCCTTTGACCTGACGGCCTGGACGTATGGCATCTCTCGCATAGGATCGATGCCTAGCGTCAAAGTTCGATGCCCGAAAAGTCGATCCCCGCTTTTTCTTCAGGGGGCTTGCTTGCTGGTTGCTTTGCCGGTTGAACGCGCACGACACCACCTTCGAACACTATGCAGGGTTCATACCCCAAAGCCGTCAAGACCTTGATGGCCCGACGAAGCTCGGCTTCGGTGGCTGTAGCCCGCTCGGTCATCAGCTAGCGCTCGCCTCTGGGTCGGGAAGAAGGCTGTTGGCATCAACACCCAGCGCACGGACAATGGCCGCGAAGTTGTCCAGGTTTGGCTTACGAGAGCCTCTCTCAAAGTGTGCAATATGCGATTGCTGCAGGCCGCAACGATGCCCCAGAGTTTCCTGGACCCAACCCTTGGCGCGGCGTGCGGCCACAAGTTTTTCTGCGAAGGTCATGCGGCTCGCTCCTCTTCATATATTTTCTGAAGTCGCGCCAAGCCCTTAGCGGTAACCAGCGGGGTGACGATTTCTTGGATTGTGCCGTTGGGCTTAGTGATGCGACCAAGCTTAAGGTCCATCCATCCCGCTTGCACGATGTGCTGATAGGGCCGGTTCTTTTGATGGCCGATCACCCATCCCGTCTTGCGGAGGAATTGGAACAGACGCTGTTGGCCTGTTCCTAAAGTCTGGGCGGCTTGGGCTACCGACATGGCTCCTTCGAGCACGGACACTTGATCATGGAAGGCCACCTTGGGGGCGTCTTCCTGCACCTTGTGCTCAAGGCGTTGACGCTCCCGTTCGGATTCCATGGCCATCTTAAGGATGTCCATGCGAGAGAGAGTCGAGGGATCGAAAGCCGGTTTCCCAGCCTCCAGTTCTTGCCAACGCCTTATGATGCGATGGCGGAGCTTGATTTTGTAACCTGAAACGAGAGTCAAAGTCAGGTCGCGATCAAGTTGAAATTCCCGCTGCTCGCGGTTTTGCTGGTCTCGATAGGTGTGCCCAAACTTGGACCCATCAATCTCAAGTGCATCCAGCATGGTTTCTATGTCCCGCAAGACATGTTTGTGCTGCTTCTCGCAGAGTTCCGCAATTTCCCGGCTGCTCATAGTCAGACCAGCAGGCTGTGAAATTATAGCGCCTAGATTGCTCATTTCGCACTCCTATTTCGAGACATGACATCCTCCATCAGCGCACGGGCAGCACGCAGCCGTTTGTGTACGTACTCATAAAGCTCCGTACACATATCGGGATCGGTATAGATGGTCCAACCGAGCGCTTCGGTGAAGTTCGTCAATTCGCTGATGGCCGAGTCGATCCGGTTGAGGTCCTCCCATAAGGTGGGCTTCCGAGGGCTCTCGCCCTCGGTCGCTTTCGTCTCGCAATCGGCGGCCATAATTAAGCCGCCAGTGCTGTGGTGCGGATGGTGACCACCTCGGAGAGTTTGCTGTGGTCGTCGAACCAGTCCTGACCCATTGTCTCGCGGACAGCTTTGCTGTCGAGGGATTGCCGGATGGACTCTGCGACGGTGACGGCAAAGTGTCGGCCATGGGCGGCCTTGATTTTCCGGGCCTTGAGTTCGGCCTTGATGGCCTTTTCTCGTGCCTGAAGGTCTTTGATTTGCGCACTGAGTTGACCGAGCTCGTCGGCCAGCATCTCTGGGCTGTGGTTGTGAAGATTGGTCATGGTTAGCTCCTGAGTCGGAACCCACTTTTGCGACGCCAATCACTCTGGTGGGTGGGGTTACCAAGATTGGCGTACCGATAGAAGCTAACCGGCGTCCCGAAGGACTCCTGGGCCCCACCCATAGTGCCGAGCACAAAAAACCGCGCTCAGCGAAACCCTGGCGCGGGATCGCTTCTGACCTTTCAGGACGCCAATCCTGTCGGTGGATTTTGCCACCTAAACAAGAACGCTTGTCCTCGCTTGCCGTTAAGCTGGTATGTCCCGCACAAGTTGTCAAGTGCTCTCCTTCAAGTCGCCCACCGCAGCGCTGAAGCCCGAAAAAGAACCGCAGCGGGGTGGTTGGTGCGCGCCGTGGAGCGAGGCGAGATGGTCAGGTCCACGGCGCGCGGTTTCTGTGGTGGTGAGCCACAGAAGGGGGTTAGCGGCCGTCTGTAAGCGGCGTTTCGCCTAGATCTCCTCGAACATCGATGTCTGGAATGATGCTCTGAGGCTTGAACACCACCCGATAGTGATAAGGATTTGCGTACTGAGTACCGACCTGCTCCACGAAGTAGGTGACGTTATCGGAGAGGCCAAGGAAGTGACGCTTGAACTGGTTCTTTTCGTGCTCGCAGGTCACTTCAAGTTGCGCACGCTGATGTTCGATGGCGCAGATGCCCTCGATCTCAAGAAGGTACTCGTCCGTGATGCCGTTCAGAAAAACGACACGGCGCCGTGTTTCGAAATTGTTTGCCGCACGGTCTAAATTGTAGTCGACCGTATGCAACTCATCTTCGCAGG
>JBCCBY010000111.1:0-9395 GCA_039033795.1 Pseudomonadota bacterium
GCTTGAAACGCAAAGCGCCCCGGCACGGCCAACTCCGGGGATAAAGACCGCCTCAGCCTCAATGCCTGGGGCAAAACGCAGAAGATATTTCCGTGTACCGTCATTCGAAACAAGGCGCTCAACGATGTCGGCGCGGGGGATGCGGTACCAGTCGGAGAGCTTTTCTCGCATTGTTTTGCTGATGTTCGTCATCGCGGCAAAATCGGTGGCACCGAAATTGTAGATCCAGCCCCAAACCTGGCGCGCGCGCATCCGTGCCTCTTTCTCCGCGAGGCCTAGATCGGCCGCGAAGCGCGCAGCCAGATCCTGGCGCGTCAGACCGATGAGCGACGAGCGTTGGTCGGTCTCGTCGGCCGGGGGAAGGTTCAAAAGCGTGGTCAATGGGCTGCCTTGTGGAAAAACGAATGCGCCCCGTACCGTTTTGGACGCGCGGCCTCAAGCATAGTCTCATCTTGCGCGCCTGGCGATCATCAGCCTTTGCGGCGAACGAACTTAAGGCCTGACCAGTCCTGGTCGACGGCGCACACTTTCACGTCGACAAAGCCCAAGGGCAGAATTTCCGCTCGAAGATCGTTCTCCGTGAGGTCGATAAAAAGAGGCGAGCTCTTCTTCGGCCACGACACCCAGATCATGCCGCCTTCCACCACCTTGTCGAGACTGCCGCTCAATCGTTTTCGCAGGTCACCTTGGTGGGCGCAGAAAAGATGGACCAGATCGGCGCTTTTTGCGCGCTGGCGAAAAATGACGCCCTCACTGCCGGGCAAAAGATCGCGGTAGTGAGGCGGCGGATTGATCGCCAAGCACACCATGCCGGGCTTAAGGCCAAGCTTTTGGGTCAGAGACTTGCCCGAATAACCGTGGGTCTGCGCGCCCGCCACGATGGCTAATCCTGTTCAAATTCAAGAATATCGCCGGGCTGGCAGTCGAGCACGCGACAGATTTTTTCGAGCGTGGTGAAGCGCACAGCCTTCGCTTTTCCGGTCTTAAGAATGGAAAGATTGGCGATGGTGATACCCACGCGGTCCGACAATTCGGTCAACGACATATCGCGTTCGGCCAAAATCTTGTCCAAGGTCACGCGGATGGTCACAAATAAGGTCCGTCTTCATCGATTATCGAAATGCGGCTGCGTGCATGAACGATCCGTCACCAAGCCGCAAGCAGCCTTAACGTTGTTCGCTTGAGAAGGGGGTTGAGATGCAGCTGTTCCCGGATAATTTGTTGGTCCTTGCCACGCGGAACGACGGCAAGGTTGAGGAGATGAAACGCCTTTTGGAGGGACGGGGCATTTCTGTGACCAGTGCTTCGGCGCTTGACCTGCCAGAGGTGGAAGAGACCGGCACCACCTATGAAGAGAATGCTCTTTTGAAAGCTGTGTCCGGAGCGAACGCCTCGGGCCGGGTGGTGTTGGCCGATGATTCGGGCGTGTCGGCCGACGCGCTTGATGGGGCGCCAGGGGTTTACTCGGCCGATTGGGCCGGCGAGCCGCGCGATTTTGATCGCGCGATGGCGCGGCTTCAGACCGAAGTGGAAGCCGCCGGCACTGATCGCGGCGCGGCCTTTATCAGCGTGCTTGTGCTGCGTTGGCCTGATGGAAGGCAGATCAACGTGCGCGGCGAGGTCCGTGGACAGCTCGTTTTCCCGCCGCGCGGTGAGGGCGGGTTTGGTTATGATCGATGTTTCATCCCCGATGGCGCGGACCGGACCTTTGGTGAAATGTCGGCCGAGGAGAAAGCTCACTATTCCCACCGCAGCCGTGCCCTTGAAGCTCTGATGGCGGAGCTGTTCGGTTGAGGCCTTTGGGTCTTTATGTGCATTGGCCTTTTTGCCGCCGTATCTGTCCTTACTGCGACTTTACGGTGGCTAAAGCTCGAGAGGTGGATGCGGGCGTCTGGTCTCAGGCGCTCACAGATGATTTACGAGCGATGGCTGATCGCTATGAACCCCGACCACTAAGGAGCATTTACTTTGGCGGCGGAACGCCATCGCTTATCCCTGAGGCCGTGGCTGCCGATGTCATGGCCGTTGCGATTGAGCTTTTTGGCCTTGAGGAGGGCGCAGAGCTAACGATTGAGGCGAACCCGGACGATGAGGACCGCTTCGATCGTTTAAAAGCCCTTGGGTTTGGGCGATTGTCTTTAGGCGTGCAGAGCCTTGATGATCGTGAGCTACGCTTTTTGGGGCGGAACCATGATGTATTCTCAGCCAGAACAGCGATCGATCGCGCGTTGGCTGTCTTCGATCGCGTCAGCCTCGATTTCATTTATGCGCTGCCGCAGCAGTCGCTTTCACAGTGGGAGGAGAGGCTTTCGGAGATATGCGATCTTGGTGCGACGCATTTGTCGCTCTATCAATTGACCATTGAACCAGAAACGGCCTTTGGACGTGCGGAAGCGCGTGGAGTGCTTACTCCCATGACAGAAGATCCTGCTGCAGATTTCTATGACCTCACGCAACAGGTAACGATGGATCGAGGTTTGCCGGCCTATGAAATCTCCAGCCACGCAGAACCAGGTGATGAAGCGGTTCATAATGCTCTTTATTGGGACGAAGCAGACTGGATCGGCGTCGGGCCAGGCGCTGCGGGACGGTTTGGTGATCGCGCGCATCGGTTCGCAACAGAAGCGGTCAAGCGCTCTGTCGTCTATCCATCGCTATCGCAAAAAGCCCGTATCGAGGTGACAAACCTCTCTGAGCATGATCACCTGCTTGAGGTGTTGGGGGGCGGGTTGCGCCCGGTCGCTGGTCTAGACACGCACCGGCTTGGTCCGTCTGCCGCGGGTGTTCTTCACGAGGCGCAAGAGCTTGCCGAGCACGGTCTGCTCACCATTGACGGCGGCACCATTACGGTCCTGGAAAAAGGTCGTCTTTTAACAGACTATATCGCTGCTCGTTTGGCATCAGGACTTTCCGACACATCCTGACGCGCAGCATAGCGGTCGATGATGGCAAGCAGTTCTTTCGGCTCGAAAGGTTTGCTGAGGAAATCATCCATTCCCGCTGCGAAACAGGCGTCTTGATCTTCTTGAAGTGTGTTGGCCGTAAGAGCAATGATCGGCATATTTTTTGAATTCGTCTCAGATCGGATGAGTTTCGTGGCTTCGAGACCGCCCATTTTGGGCATATGCATATCCATCAGTAAAATGTCGTAGGATTTTGTTTTGAACGCCTCAATGGCTGCCGCACCGTCGCCGACGACATCCAGTCGATGACCAACGCGCTCGACGATAGCGCGCGCCAAAATCGCGTTGATCTCGTTGTCCTCGGCCAGCAGAACATCGAACGGTCCCCTATAGTCTTTGATGTCCTGTCCGTCCGTGACCACCGGCAGAGGTTCGGATAAATCCTCGCCGGAAAGCACCCGTTCAAAGCTTCGATGCCGAATGGGTTTTGTGAGGTAAGTTCCGAAACCTTGTTCTTTGAAGCGCTCATACTTATTCCGTGCACCGGCGGGTAACAGCAAAATGCTTCGCTTCGAGAGCTTCGATAGCTCGGGATTGATCTGTGCAAAGTAGTAATCGCACAAAAAGATGGTGTTGGTCCTTGTTTCCAAAAGATACCGCGCCTTTGTGGCGCTTTGAACGATTTCAACATTCGAAAAGCCGCTGGCCTTCAGTTGTGCGTCCAGAAAACGGCGGAGGATGAGGTTATCAGTCAGTGCAACAACGCCCATATCCGAAGGCGCGATGGTTTTGGGTTGCTCGGCTTTTGCTGCGATATCGAAAGGCAGGCGCAGACTAAATGTGCTCCCGCGGTCCTCTTCACTTTGCACCTCAATGGAGCCGCCCATTTTTCTGGTCAGCTGTTTGACAATGGCGAGGCCAAGACCGGTTCCTTCAACCGATTGTTTCTCCATGTCGTCAGCACGCGAATATGCATCAAAAAGACGTGGAAGGAGAGATCGCGGAATACCAACGCCTGTGTCGATAACATCAATACTCAAAAGGCATCGGTTATCGGTCTGCGATTCCGTACCCACCATAATCAGCACACCGCCATTCTCCGTAAATTTGACAGCATTGCCAATGAGATTGACCAGCAACTGACGGAGTTTCGAAATATCGCCTGATAGTTCTTTTGGTACTGACGGATGAATGATCGTGGCAATTTCCAGGTTTTTCTCACCAGCTTTTGTCGCAAGAAGTTCCGTCACGGTTTCAACAAGCGTGCTCGGGTTAAAGGCTTCTGACGCCATGGTTATGCTGCCGGTATCCAGCTTTGCGTAGTCGAGGATCGCGTTGATCAGATCAAGGAGCGCCACGCCGCTGTGTTTGAGGTTCTGCGCGAAGTTGCGCTGATTGGCGTCAAGCTTGGTATCAAGCAGCAGATCCGACATCCCCAAAATGCCGTTCAGGGGTGTTCGCATTTCGTGGCTCATGGTTGCCAAAAATTGAAGTGTTTGATCGGTTCCCTGATCGTTTTCCTGGTTTTGCGCAGCGCATGGTTCTGACTGGTCGAGCAGAATATATGTTGTTTGTCCAAGGCATATGGCGGTGGTGACCAGGAACGATCGTTCTTCATCATTGTCCGACGCCTGATAGAGGAGCATAGCGGGTCGACCATCAACATCGTCCATGCATGACCAGCCGGTTGGCCAATCGCCATGCCCAAACGGAAGGCCAGCGAGAAGTCCGAGGGCCGATGCGGCCTCGTTGCGTTCGGTGATCACATGCGTCTTGGCATCGACCGTCACCACAGGGGCGGGCAGCGCATCGCGCGTGATGGATGGATGAGACGTGCTAGCCATGGGAACCCTCGCAACGATGTTGCCTGGGTTTGCCACAAAAGCGTTGAGCGCCAGTAAGTTCGTTAGCTTAACGCTGTGTGAACACGTTGTTGTTCGGGTCGTCGGAAGCTGATCGCCTCGGCGATATGGATTCGCTTCAGCGCATCGGATCCATCAAGATCAGCCAGCGAACGCGCGACGCGCAAAATACGCGTGTACCCGCGGGCGGAGAGACTGAGGTTCTCACAGGCCCGCCGCAGCAGGGCCAAGCCATTATCGTCCGGCCGCGCCATCTCAGCCAGCTGCTGATCGGACAGGTGAGCGTTGATCATTCCGCGCGCCACCTGCACCTCCCGTGCGCGCGCCACCCTTTCTGCGACCACCGCGCTTGGTTCGGCTCGGTGCGGCGAGGCGAGATCAAGAGCGGACACAGGCGGTGTTTCGATGGTGATGTCCATCCTGTCGAGAAAAGGCCCCGAAACCCTCGCTTGATACTTCACCCCGCATGACGGCCCGCGTCCGCAATGCGCGCCACAGCGACAAGGATTCATCGCAGCAACCAGCTGGAAGCGAGCAGGATAGCGCACATGGGCGTTGGCCCGGGCGATGAGAATATCGCCGGTCTCAAGCGGCTGGCGCAGACTGTCGAGCACTTGGGGAGAGAATTCAGGCAGTTCGTCCAAGAACAGAACACCGCGATGGGCCAGCGAAGCCTCCCCCGGCTTCGCGCGCATGCCCCCGCCGACCATCGCCGCCATGGATGCAGAATGATGGGGGGCCCGGAAAGGTCTCGACCGGCTCAACTCGCCATTATCGATCAGTCCCGCAACCGACTGAACCATCGAGACTTCGAGCATCTCAGCGGGCGATAAGGGTGGTAGAAGCCCGGGCAAGCGCGCCGCCAGCATGCTTTTGCCAGATCCCGGCGGGCCCACCATGACGAGGTTATGGCCACCCGCGGCCGCCACCTCGAGTGCTCGGCGCGCCGTGTCTTGACCTTTAACATCGGCAAGATCGGGGATGTCATCGGCATGGGTGATCGCCCCTGGTTTGGGCGCCGCCAGCACTTGGTTTCCTTTAAAATGATTGGTCAGCTGAAGAACACTCTGGGCGGCCAAAATCTCTGCGTCGCCGCCTGCCCAGGCCGCTTCTGCACCGCAGGCATGGCTGCAAACCAGCCCCAGATGAAGGCCATTGGCAGCCACAGCTGCAGGCAACGCGCCGGTGGTTTTCGCAATTGAGCCATCAAGCCCCAACTCGCCGATGACGGCCATTCCCTCAACAGCGTCGCGTGGGATCGCCCCCATCTCCGCCATCAATGCGAGCGCAATCGGCAGGTCGAAATGGCTGCCTTCCTTGCGAAGATCCGCCGGTGCGAGGTTCACGGTGATGCGTTTTGGCGGGAGGCCAAGCCCCATCGCGCTAAACGCCGCGGAAATCCGATCCTTGGCTTCGCTGACCGACTTGTCGGGCAGGCCGACAATGACAAAGCTTGGTTGACCACCAGAGAGATGGGCCTGCACCGTCACCTCGCGGGCATCGACGCCTTCAAAAGCAAAGGTGGTAACCTCAGCAACCATCTCGCGTTCCTTATCATTCGCTTCACGATCCTGCCAGGAACGAAAAGAGAACGCAAGACGGGGTTGCAGTGCCTTTAACTTGACAACTCAGCAGAGGTGAACAGGACACGGAAGGCCCGGCACCAGATCACGACCTCACGGTAATTGCTGACATCAACGTCCGCCGGGATTTCATACTCGCCGGCTCCGCGCGCCCTGCGTAAGCCGCCCAGGCTGAGGTAATTCTCGTCGGTCACGTCCGATGCGTTGATGACTTGGTCTTCGACCAACCAGACCTTGAGGTCCGGGCCGCGGTCTGTACGGAAATCATCGGACAGGCGCACAACGGTGCGTCCATCATCAAGTTTCACGATGGTGGCGGTGCCTTGGCCATCGTGCTGACGGGAGTTCTCGAACGTGCCCGAGGAGAGGATCTCTTCGGCGAATGCGGACCCGGCCAGCGCGATCAAAGCCGCGGCGGAAGCGAGAAGGTAACGTGTCATGCTTGGTGCTCCAATAGACTCTGCTCGCTATCCGTCGACACGCGCCCAGAGGTTACACCTGCACAACGAGCTATCCCATGGCCCTACCGGCCAAAGCCCGCAAGGCGTTCTTCCGTGTCGGTGATGCCCGGGAAGTCGCGCTCGATTTCCTCCCGGAGCGCATCTTCGAGAGGCCTGTTCTCATCATTGACAGCAAAAAGCTCTTTATACGCAGCGATAGCGCCGGGCGAGTTGCCAGCTATCCGGCGGGTGATGTCGGCCAATGCTGCGTCCAACGAGGCTTCATCATCATAGGCTTCGTTGACGAGGCCAAATCGCGAGGCCTCTTCCCCTGAAAAAGTTCGTGCTGTGAAGGATAATTCCTTGGCGCGCCGTGGACCAACAGCACGGGCGAGGGTTTGGGTCATCCCCCAGGTGGGGCGAATGCCAAACTTAGCGTGCGTGTCGCCGAATTTGGTGTCCTTGGTGCAGAGGATAAAATCGCAATGAAGGGCAATCTCGAGCGCGCCTGTGAAGCAAGCGCCATGCACCCGCGCGATCACCGGCACGGGGGCCTGGCGGACTGCGTTGGCGGCTTCTGCTGCGGGGCCATCAAAGACGCCGCCGACCCGGCCATGTTTGATGGTGCCTTGTTGCAGCACTTTAAGGTCGACGCCTGCGGAGAAAGCGCGACCAGCCCCGCGCAGCACAATCACCCGCGCCGTGGTCGAGGCGTCTTTGAGGGCGGCGACCAAGGCCCCCAACAGGCTTGGGTTGAAGGCATTCATTGCTTCGGGGCGGTTGAGGGTGATGGTGGTGATGCCATCTTGGTTGTCCACTAACAATTCGCTCACGGAGTTCCTCCATAATTCTTCGTTTCCTTCGCAAATGCGAAGGCGGATTCGGTGATTTTGCTCTTTCGTTGACATAATGAGGCCAACAGTGAAATCCCAACACTGTGAGGAAAGGCAGTGGTCGATGAATCTCCAGGAGAATTGGGGCCAACGGAAAACGACCCAAGAGGCCTTGGCGCTGTTTGACGGTTTGCCTGCGATTGGTATCGAGGACATGATGGGACGTTGGACGGGGGCCGAGCTTCCAACAGGCCATGCGCTCGACGGGGTATTGAGGGTGGCCCGCTGGCACGGCAAATCATTCCGCAGCGCCAACGACGTCGACCCCCTTGTGCATGAGGGTTTGTTTGGCCGTTTCGCCGTCAATCCAGCCTTGATGCCCTTGGGCCTTGCCATGCATGCGCGGTTTTTGAGGAATGGCTTGACCACGTTTCTCTTCCTGTTGTCCCAGCCAATCATTGGCACGCGCAAGCCCAAGGCTCGCCTCCGCATGATCGATTTTCGCGGCGTCGTCAGTGCAACGATGATTTATGATGCGAAGCCGATCAATGACTATTTCCGCAAATTCTCTGATGACGAAGTAATCGGTCTGATGGATGTCCGCGATATCGACCAGCCATATTTTTTTGCTTTAAAGAGAGACACGTAGCCGCCATTTGCCGTGACCATTCGTCTACGTTGTAATGGCGTCTTGCTGCAGCTGCGAGCAAGGGTCTGATCAATCGCAGTTTGTCCGTTGACATTCGCCATGAAAGTTCGAGATCCTGGACCAAAACAAGAAGCGGTCAGTGCGCCGCGGTTCAGGGAGGTCCCGATGGGGGTCATGCGTCTTTGGTCAGCTGCCGCATTGGTTGCGTCCGTCACTTTGCCATTTTGCAGTGCGGCGACCGCGGGTGGGTGGTTTAAATCCCGTCATGATGGGCTGACCCGGAAGGCTGAGTGGGAACTTCGTCGTGCCAATCTCGATCAATATCTCGGCGCGTTCATTCCTTCTTCGTCGGAGCCCTTCGCGTCCGATTGGACACAGCATGCCTTTGACTCAGAGGGCGGCGATGGGCCGATTTGTATCTCTGGCTCCGACTATTCTGTTTTCACCAAGGAAGGCGACCCCGACAAGTTGATCATCTTTTTGCAGGGCGGCGGCGCGTGTTGGGAGGGGGCAGCGAATTGCTTCACCAACATCGAAGAACAAGTCCCGCCGTCTGCCGATGAGCTGCCTGGTCTTTTTGCGCAGAGTTCGCCAGATGGCACGATCGACAATGATCTCGCCGATTGGTCAGTGGTTTACATGCCTTACTGCGATGGTTCCGTCTTTGGCGGGGACAACGCAATCGAGGACGACCCCGATTTTGGGATCCGCCATCATCGCGGGCTTCGGAACCTCAGTGCAGGGATGGATGTCGCCCAATCTGTTTTTGGCGATCCTGAGAAGATCTTGATCGCCGGGTCCAGCGCGGGCGGTGTGGGCTCTGCGGTGTTTGCGCCGTTCCTTGCTCGGTTCCTTTATGGCAATGATGTGGGCCTTTACGTCTATAACGATGCAGGCCCAGTGGCGCTTGATCCATCACTGGTGCGAGCCGCTGCGCGGGCGAGGCGGGATGACTGGCAGTTTGATCAGTTTTATCCGCGCAGTTGTGTCCGCCAGGGGCTGTGTGATCCGCTTGGTGATGCGTCGGGAATCATCCGGTGGCGTCTCGATAATGATCGGACGATCCAAGAGTCGTTTTATTCGACCCATGCCGAATAAACCAACAACATATTTTTTAGCCACAAC
>JBCCBY010000112.1:0-9380 GCA_039033795.1 Pseudomonadota bacterium
CCTTCAACCAACATGGACATCTGTTCGTCGTCGATCAGGTCACTCATAGAATGCTCTCTTCCGTGTCTCGCTCACCTTCATGGTCTACCTAGGATTGCGGCCTTACACGAGGATTGCCACGATCGCTAAAACGCCGTCTAACTTTCGTGTTAGAGTTGGTATTTTATCGCGAGGGTAGGACACGCATGGCAACCACACGCAGCAGCCAAGACGAGAATTGGTCTGGACGCATGGCCTTCATCTTGGCGGCGATCGGATCCGCTGTCGGCATCGGCAACCTTGTCCGGTTTCCCTATGTGGCCGGTGAGACGGGCGGCGGCGCCTTTGTGATCGTTTATTTGCTCTGTGTGCTCGCAATTGGCCTTCCCGTCTTGATGGCGGAGCTGTTTGTCGGTCGCCGTGGTGGCGGCACACCCATTGATGCCATCCGTCGCTTGGCTGACGTGGAAGGCGCTTCGCGATCCTGGGCTTTAATGGGCTGGATCGGCGTCGCAGCGAGCTTTTTGATCGTGTCGTTCTACGCCGTCGTGGCGGGTTGGCTCCTTTATTATGTCGTGTTCATGATCGGTGACCTTATCGGTGCGATCGGCGCTGGCGGCATCGGTGCGCTGACCGCGCCCGCTTTTGTGGGGGACAGTCAGGAGACGATCACTGGAAGCTTTGGCGAGCTTCTCGCGTCACCGGGCACGATGATTTTTTACGACGCGATTTTTGTGACCATCACGGCGTTCATCGTCAGCAGGGGCGTCGCTGGGGGGCTTGAGAAAGCCGCCACACTCCTGATGCCGATCTTTTTTGCGCTGCTGGTTATGCTCGCGGTCATTTCGATGATCTCAGGCAATGCAGTGGCGGCGCTCGATTTTCTCTTTATGCCGAAGTTTGACGCCTTGGTTGCCGACTTTAGGGACGGTTCGATTTTGGTGACGGCTGTGGGCCAGGCGTTTTTCTCGTTGTCCCTCGGCTCGGTCATGATGTTGACCTATGGAATTTATCTTGGCCGTGATCAGAGCATTCCTGAATCGGCCACGACCGTTGCCATTTCTGATACAATGGTGGCGTTGATCGCTGGACTTGCCATCTTCCCGATCGTTTTTCAGTTCAATTTGGAACCATCGAGCGGAGGGCTGGGCCTTCTGTTTGGCCCACTTCTTTTGGCTTTCAACCAAATGCCGTTTGGCAGCCTTTTTGGGATCGCCTTCTTTGCGATGGCCGTTTTCGCAGCGCTGACCTCGGCGATCGCTCTGTTTGAGGCAGCAGCATCCGTCGCTACCGGGGACAACACGCTTGACGAGGCGACGAGAAAACGCCGCCGGGTTTTGGGTTCTGTGATGATCGGTGGGCTGCTTTTTGTGATCGGTGTTCTGCATGCGTTGAGCCAGGTGCCACCAGATGTCTCCAACACCTTCTTCAACACCTGGCAGCCCTTCGGCGATCTTCCGGTGGTGGGCAACAAGACGCTTCTTGATGCCACCGACAAGCTGACGGGCGATATTCTCTTGCCACTTGGCGGGTTTTTGATCGCGATTTTTGCGGGGTATGCTGTCAGCCAGTCGGCCAGCCGTGAGGAGCTCGGTTTTAAGACAGCTGCCGGCTATGCAATGTGGCGTTTTTTGATCCGCTATGTCTGCCCGGGCGTGGTGGGCCTGATCTTGCTTTATGGCGTTGTGATTGGCCCTTTGCTCGCCTGATCGGGTGTTGATCAGGGGGCGGCATAACTGTCGGTCGCCTTGATCAGCGCATCGACAATCCCGGGTTCGCTCGCAGCATGACCTGCATCGCCGATCATTTTCAGCATGCTCCCCGGCCAAGCCTTATGCAATTCGTAGGCGGTTTTTGCAGGCGTGACGACATCATATCGTCCCTGGACGATGGTCCCAGGAATGCCTTCGAGCTGTCGCGCGTTGGCGATGATCCAATCGTCCTCGTCAAAAAAACCACCATTGCAAAAATAGTGGTTCTCAATGCGCGCGAAGGCGAGCGCAAAGCGCTCACCGGCAAAGCTATCCATTCGCTCCCTGCTTGGCACAAGGGAGACGGTCGACCCCTCCCACACGGACCAAGCCTTTGCCGCCTCAAGCCGAGCTGCGCGGTCATCGCTCAGAAGCCGTTTTTGATAGGCCGTCATCAGATCGCTGCGTTCGCCTTCGGGAATGGGTTTGATGAAGGCCTCCCACGCCTCAGGGTACATCCAACTCGCACCCTCCTGATAAAACCAGAGAAGCTCGGCGCGCCTCAGCGTGAAGATACCCCGCAGCACCAGCTCGCTGACCTTGGATGGATGCTTTAACGCGTAACTCAGCGCTAGGGTTGAGCCCCACGACCCGCCAAAGACTTGCCATTGCGCAACGCCCAATTTTTGCCGCAACCGCTCCATGTCCTCGACAAGGTCCCAGGTAGAATTCTCTCGCAGTTCCGCATGCGGCGTTGAACGCCCGCAGCCGCGCTGATCGAAGAGGATGATGTGGTAGCGCTCCGGGTCAAAGTACCGACGCATCGAAGGGGTCGAGCCGCCGCCGGGACCACCGTGACACACCACGACGGGTTTGCCGTCGGGGTTGCCGCTCGCCTCATAGTAAATCTCATGCAGCGGCGAGACTTGCATCTGCGCGCGGAGATAGGGTTCTAATGGCGGGTAGAATGATTTCAGGCCCATGGATTCCTTTACAGCGCAGGCGCGATCGTGGTCATATGCCTCTTAACGCGGGTCCGAGCTTGGGCAATGATGCGGTTTTAACCATCGTGTCACAGCAAGGTTCGTTCGCTTGGGGGCAAGGGAGCGACGTTCGGGTGTTGTTGCGGTTTTCTTTCCTGGCGTGGCTGGTTGCGACGCTCACGGCTTGCGCGTCGGTTCAGCTCGGCGGCGGCCAGGATCAACTTGATTTAGAGCCAGTGCAAGAGCGAGAGGCGATGGCCGACGCGCTTGAACGCCTGGGGACCAACCCCTGGGAAGCGGACGACGCCGAGGGCGGTGATGCCTTTTTGACCGTCCTTTTTGGCGGGTCGGGTCCATCGACGCGCGATGCGGCCAAAACCTATTTGCGCAATCTTGATGTGAGTGAGGATGCCAAGCCCTCGGCGGTGAGGCGGGATGTCGACCTCACGCTCGCGGCGGCGTGGCAAATGGTTGATGCCGGATGGGTCGCGAGCCGCTCGGTCAAACCACAGCCGTCCGATGTGCGGATGGTGGAAGAAGCGATCACCGAGGCGAGGCATTGCCGGTTGGTTTATGCGCAAGCCATGACACTCATGGCCAAAGACGGTCTCGATGTGGCGCGGGAAGACGTGATCTATGTCAAAGACGAGTTCACACGCGCGATCCTCGAGCTTGGGCGCACCGCTGATGCGCTGACTGACCAGTTAAAGAATGCCCAGCCTGACGGCATGGGCGAGCGACCATCCTTGGTGATGACGACGTCCTATTGATGGATCAGTCAGCGTTCGAAGGGCAGCCGCCCAAGGCTCCGACCCCATAATCAGTATCTGGCGCTTGCGGCTAGTCGTACGGCCAAAAGGAACACGTCGACCCCTCCGCCCAAGGGCCGGGATTGGCCCTAAGCTGCCGTTCGCCGAATAGCCCATGAATGACTGCTTTTGGAGCATCTCCGGCCTTCAGCATTCTGCTCAATCTCGAGGTCGCTATCATTGATCTTGGGTTCTCTTACTGAACCTAGAATCACGCTGATATGAACCCGCTAGGCTTCCTCTTCTCCGGCCGCGATACGCAGCTTGCGAAGGCGTTCGGTTTTGAGTTGCCGTTCATAGCGCTCGACTTCGAGATCCTTGAACGCATCGGCATCGTCAATGCCGCGAAGGGTACCGCGTGACCGAACCTTTGGAGCCGCAAAACTACGCAAGGGTCGGTTGATATCGTCTGCGGACATTTTTCCTCCAGGACGTGAAAATCGGGTCATCCGACACTGTCGGGTGTGCTGTCGTCATTGACGACGGAACCAGCACCTAAAATAGCCGTCCTGATCGCCTTTGACTGAGCCGATCGTGTAGATATGGTCACGGATCAAGAGCGTGTCGCCGTCTTTCGGCTCTGGGCTGCCGAGAAGCGCTTGTCCCGTGCCAATCTCCACATCTGCGATGCTGCCATCGGCTAGAGAGACGATAGCCTTGGTTACCGTTTCGGAACCGTCCTTGGTTCGTAAGCGCACATCCTCGCCGAGTGCTGTGATACCAGTCGGGCCGAGGAGCGCTAGAAGCTCTTCGAGTTGCATAGAGAGGGTCTCCGTCTACGTTGCACTCAGGCCCAGAACGCGGACAGGAGGGTGTGGGGAAAATCGGTGCAGAGAACGATGGCATCCGGCCCTGAGTATCGAGCCGAATGCACCGGTCCGTCAGGCCATCGCTATCGTGCTCACTGCTGATTTGCCGGAGCGGCGATCGATTTCGGTTTCGAAGCTCACCTTGTCGCCTTCGTTCAGTGGGCCGAGGCCAGCACGTTCCAGAGCGCTCACATGGACGAAGACGTCTGTCGAGCCATCTTCAGGCTGGATGAAGCCGAAGCCCTTTTGAACATTGAAGAATTTTACGGTACCGTTGGTCATGTTGGTCGTCTTTCAGTGACGTAAAGCAAGGCCACTGCGCACCACACCGCGTGGCTGCGCATGAACTCTATCGATCATCGGGGTGGGAGGGTCTAAACGTCAGCGGAAAGAAAACCGCGGGGCCCAGGTCGTCCGGCCAAAATGTCGGTGAATACGCGCTGAGCGCTAAATCGGCGAGAGTCAAGCGCGAGGCCCATGCTCGATGACCGCCAACTTCGACAGCCGCCAAGTGCGCGGTTGGCCATTGCGACGATGCCCGCAAACACGCCAAGTCGGACGTTGCCGATCTCAGCGCCAATGTCGCTTTTGGTGAAAAACCGCCGTTCGCCTCATGCCTCGCGCGCCGGTGTTCATCGGCCCTGAGCTTAAGGGGCGAGCACTTCGCTCACGTCGAAGTCGCTTCGCGCTGAAGCGACTCGTGCGGCGAGAATGCGTTTTTCAAAGAGATCGATATAGCTTTGCGGCACCCCAGGGATGCCGCGAAGATTTTGGAGATGGCGCATTGCGCCCTTCAGATCGCCGTTTCGCCATGCCAAAAGGAGATCACGCTGGGTGTCCGCCAACTGACGAAATGACTTCGACGCCTTCAAGAACGGATTTCCGACAAGGCCGTAAACCCCCTCGATTGGCGCCTCTTCATGCCGCCTGACGACATCGAGATCGAGGAAGGCATAATGATGGCGAAGCTGCTCATAAACCGCGGCGTCTGTTAGGATCGCTGGTCCGTAGAGGGATGATCGCGCTCGCAAGCGTCCCGCAAACCCCACCGGCGAACCAAGGGCTGCGTAACGGTTGCGCCCGCCAAGACCCGCTGGACCCGCAAAACAAGCACCCGTGCTGACCCCGATTTCGATGCGACCATCGGCGAGCTCTTCCAGGGCGCCGCCACGAGACACATGATGGCTCTCGGACACCTGCTGGCTCATCGCACTGACATCATCGAGCATTTTAAGGGCGCAAGAGCACGCCAGCTCGATGTGCTTTTCTTCTTCCAGCGGGACATTCCAATAGCCCAAAAGCCGTCCGTCTTCTCCATAATCGACCGTCCCCTCATGTTCGAGGATCGTTCGGCGGAGGCGATCATTGGCGCTCGCCCGAAAGAGCATGAAGTCTCGCGGCCGTTCGGCAAAGCGTTCAATCAGCGGCGGCGGCAGCTGAAAAGCACAGGACAACACCGTCACGGGGCGATGAACGCCGCGCAAAAGCCGCTGCCCTCCTTGGCTTTGCACTTTGCGCATCGCCTTTTGGGGTAGGGCGCCATGGAAGGCTCCCCGCAAAGCATCATCACGCAAGATCATGTTGCTAAGGACGGTCGCGCCCACCGCCATGGGCCCTCCCGCGGTTGCCATCAGGCCTGGGATGGGATCAATCAGCATACCCGATGATCGGAAGACGAAGAAGGGAATCGAAAAACTCGCCGCAAGCAGGAGACCGTTGATGGCAATGGCAAGGGCCGAGGGCAGAAAGATCACCGCAGCGACCGCAATGATCCCTGCGAGAATGGCGCCGAGCGCCTCGGCAAAGCCGACCCAATCGGGCCTCACTGCCACCTGACCCTGAACCAGTTGCTCGGCGAAAAGGGCATGGATGCTGGCGACAGAAAGCTCGCCGCGGGATGTCCGTCTCACACCATCAGGGGACAGCACCTCGCCGATAAAGACGTGTTTGTCCTTGAGGGAGCGGGTCCACGTCTCGGGGTCATCAAGAACCCGCCACGCAGGAATAGTCGGTACGCTAACAACTTGCGGCCAAAGAAGCCGGATTTCGCCTCGACGATCAAGCGGAAGGGCCTCGTTCTCGCCGATTTTGATGGAGGCTGGCGGGCGACCGCTGGTGCTGATGGCGTTGCGTTCAAGCTCTAGCGTAATGGGCTGCCCCGCTGCGCTGAGTGCCGACAGCGCAGCATTGGCTGTTGGCCGATCTCCCAGGGCATAAAGAGGCGCCGCGCGGCGCAAGACCCCATCGGGATCGCGCGGCAGGCCGACGACAACGGGTATCCCGCTTTCGTCCAGCTCGGTTGAGAGTTCCTGGTTTCCCAAGACAGCAGGCAGCGCTGCCGCGAGCGTTCCTTCGACCTTTAGCCACGGGGCGCGGCTTCGTTCGATGCGAGCCCAACGGACCGGTTGACCCGCAGGCTCGACGCGGCCGGCAACCCCAAGACCGATATTGCCGCCGGCGACGGCGCGCGCGAGCACCAAATCATTCGATGGTAAGAGCGAGATCGCAGCCAGAGGATCGCCTTGCTCTGCTGCTGAGGGCACGGTCAACCAACGCCGAACCAACACATCAGGCGACAAGGGGTCTTCGCCTGCGACCGGAACGGTGAGGGTGATCGATGTCGCACCAGCTTTTTCGGCAGCATCGATGATCCCCGCATAGGCGCTTCGTGGCCATGGCCAGGCGCCCAAGCGCTCTGCGCTTTCTTGATCAATAAGGATCGTCGCCGTGGTGCTTTCCTCAGGCGCGGGCCGCGGGGCGAGCCGGGTTAAAACATCAAAGAAGAACTCCCGAGGCGAACGCCCCGCGGCATCGGCTGTCAAAAGCGTTGCGCCTGCTATCAAGAGAACCACGATGGCGGGGCTCAGCAGCAGCAAGCGTAGTCTTTGTTCCTGTCGCTGTTCGAACACGCTTCAATTCCTTAACGTTTTCGCTTGGCGCCAGAGGCTCTGGCATTGATACTATCACAGCCCAAATGGGTGTCGGCTCGTTTTATGCGCTGTTCAGCTTGCTTTGGCATGCTTCGCGTAAAATGCGAGCCAAGGTAAACAATCGGGCTTTCCACAACGATGACCCATGCGGGCTACACTGTTGCAACAGCGGACCCACCGAGCCTGAAGGCTCATGGGAGGTGGACGATTGCGGAGGGCATCACGGGTCTCGACCGCGATATCCGCCGGTTCGCCGCGACAACGCTGGATAAGCCCTTAAGCATCGACATGAGCGAAGTGGAGGCGCTCGACACATCCGGCGCCATGATCCTCCAGCGCACCATGAAAGCGTGCGGCGCCCGCCATGTGGACGGTGAGCCGCTCCATGGGTTTGCAAATGTCGAGGATCACCACCGGGTGCTCTTAGAACAAGCAGCGCAGAGTTTGGTGTCCTGTGAGGTGGAGCGGCGCCCCAACTCCTTTCTGATGGTGCTGGAGCGCGTCGGGCGCGGCGCTGAAAACGTCGTTGATGAAGCGCTTCATATTTTGAGCTTCGTGGGCGCTGTGGTGGCTCGGCTCGCCGACACGGCTAGGCATCCCACACGGTTTCGACCAACGTCGGTTATCCACCACGTGGAGACGGCTGGGTTCAATGCGATTTTGATCGTGGGGCTGATGTCGTTTTTGATCGGCGCAGTGGTGGCCTTCATGGGAGCGACGGTTCTCAAGGAATTTGGTGCGGAGGTGTTCGCGGTTGAACTCGTGGGCATCGCTGTTTTGCGGGAGTTTGGCGTTCTCCTGACGGCGATCTTGATTGCTGGGCGGTCGGGGAGTGCTTTTACGGCGTCGATCGGCTCGATGAAACTCCGTGAAGAGGTCGATGCCATGCGTGCGATGGGGATTGATCCGATGGACGCACTGGTCGTACCGCGGGTGTTGGCACTCCTTCTGGCGGTGCCGTGCCTAGCCTTTTTCGCCGCGATGTTGGGCATCCTTGGCGGCCTCATCGCATCGGCGGCCTTTCTTGATATCCCCCCGGTCTTGTTCCTTGCACGGACCCAAGAAATCGTCGTGATCGACAATTTCATCGTCGGTATGGTGAAGGCCCCGTTCTTTGGTTTCTTCATCGCGGTGATCGGCTGTTATCAAGGCATGATGGTGGAAGGCTCGGCCGAGGACCTTGGTCGCCGCACAACAATCTCCGTCGTTCAATCATTGTTCCTCGTTATTCTCACCGACGCATTTTTCGCGGTCTTCTTTTTGGAGATCGACTACTGATGAAGAAGGAAAACGTCATCGAAGTCCGCGGCGTGCGCAACCAGTTCGGTGCGCATGTGGTGCATGATGATCTCGATCTCGATGTCCACCGTGGAGAGATTCTTGGCATTGTGGGCGGGTCTGGCACGGGCAAGTCGGTGCTGTTGCGGACCATTGTGGGCTTGCGTCGCCCGAACGCTGGCACCGTGCGGATCCTCGGGACAACCGTTGATCCAAACACACCGCAAACGGAAGGGATCAATGACGAGATCGGTATATTGTTCCAAGACGGTGCGCTTTTCAGCTCGATGACGGTCGCGGAAAACGTCATGGCTCCCTTGCGCGAGCATCTCGATATCTCGGACGTGCTTGCTGAGGAAATCGCGGGGATGAAGATTGCGCTCGCTGGCCTTTCTGAAGATGTCGGTAAGAAGATGCCTGCGGATCTTTCTGGCGGGATGCGCAAACGTGCAGCCCTCGCCCGGGCCTTGGCGCTCGATCCGCAGATCCTTTTCCTTGATGAACCAACCGCTGGTCTCGATCCGATCGGCGCAGCTCGCTTTGACGAGCTCATCATGTCGTTGCGAGACAATCTCGGGCTCACCGTTTTCATGGTCACCCATGACCTCGATAGTCTCTATAGGGACTGTGATCGCATCGCTGTGCTTGCTGATAAGCAGGTGATCATCAATGGGCCTCTTGAAGAGGTGCAAGCATCCAATCACCCGTGGATTCAAGACTATTTCGGCGGCCCGCGGGGGCGGGCGGCTCAAAGTTCGTATCCTCACGAACGACAGACTGGATAGGAGAGAGGCGAGCGGCGGAGGCCGGGTTCGAGGCGCTTTATCTCTCCGGCGCCGCCGTCGCCTACACGCGGCTCGGCCGTCCGGATATCGGCCTCACGACCATGATGGAGATGGCG
>JBCCBY010000113.1:0-9140 GCA_039033795.1 Pseudomonadota bacterium
GTCAAGGACCTTGCGGGCCGGGCGCTGAACAAGAAGCTCAAGCCAGAGGAGTACCAGGGCGGAACCTTCGCGATCTCCAACCTTGGGATGTTCGGCATCAAGAGCTTTGCCTCCATCGTGAACCAGCCCCATGGCGCTATCCTGTCGGTGGGGACCGGCGAAGACCGTGTCGTGGTGCGGAACGGCGAGATGGTCATCCGCAACATGATGAGCGTGACCCTCACCTGCGATCACCGCGTGGTCGATGGCGCGGTGGGCGCGCAGTTCCTCGCCAAGCTCAAAACCTTCATCGAAGATCCCGCGACGATGCTGCTTTAGAGATTTACGTGCGTTCGGGTCGTCTTTTGCGGGCAGCCAATGACAAATAGCGGATCATTTTACTTGCCGTTCGTGTAAAGAGGAACGGGAAGATCGCGTGGATGAAGCAAGCAAGGCCGCCGCCGATCATGACCAGGCCGATGCGCCCCGCTTGGCCGGCATGCTCGACATAGGTCTCACCGATACTGTCTGGGTGCTCTTTAAAGTACCGCTCAATGGTGCTCATGAATCGCTCCTGATAGCCCTTCTTATCAGAGGGTCAGCAATTCTGCGAGCGATGATCTCTCAATCATGCGGCGCTGCACAAAAAAACGGCGCCTTTGGGGCGCCGCTTTTCTATAGAAAAACTAAATAGCTTTGTTATCCTTGAGCTTTCAGCTCGAGCCTCGTGGCGTGAAGCAGGGGCTCGGTGTAGCCCGATGGCTGCTCAGCGCCCTTGAAAATGAGATCCGACGCCGCGCGGAAGGCCAGCGACGTGTCGACGTTCCCGGCCATCGGCGTGTAGGTCGGATCGCCCGCGTTTTGGCCATCGACGACCGCAGCCATCCGGCGGAGCGATTCCTCAACTTGCTCCTTTGAGCAGACATTATGCTCTAGCCAATTGGCGAGGTGCTGGGAGCTGATCCGGCAGGTCGCGCGATCCTCCATCAGGCCAACATCGTTGATGTCCGGAACCTTTGAACAGCCAACGCCGTGATCAACCCAGCGGACAACATAGCCAAGAATGCCTTGGCAGTTGTTGTCCACTTCCTGCTGAATATCCTCCGCACTCCACGTGTTGGGACTTCCAAGAGGCACCGTGAGGATATCGAGGAGCGAGGCACGATCACGGGAGACGAGTTCGTCCTGGATCTGATCGACATCGACCTTGTGGTAGTGAAGCGCGTGGAGTGTTGCGCCCGTGGGTGAGGGGACCCAGGCGCAGTCAGCGCCTGCCTTCGGGTGACCAACTTTTTGCTCGATCATCGCAGCCATCAGGTCCGGCATCGCCCACATGCCTTTACCAATCTGCGCCCGGCGCTGGAACCCGGATGCGAGGCCGTTGTCGACGTTCCAGTTTTCGTAGGCGGCCATAAAAGGCGCGCCTTTGATCTCAGCCTTCCGCATGAAGGGGCCAGCCTTCATCGATGTGTGAAGTTCATCACCCGTGCGGTCGAGGAAACCGGTGTTGATGAAGATCACACGGTCTTTTGCCTGACGAATGCACTCTTTGAGGTTGACCGTGGTGCGGCGTTCCTCGTCCATAATGCCGATCTTCAGGGTCTTCGCCGGGAGGCCCATGGCGCTTTCCACCGCGGTAAAGAGCTCGACAGCGAACGCGACTTCTTCAGGACCATGCATTTTTGGCTTCACGACATAAGTCGAGCCATGAATGGAGTTTTTCTTTCCGCCCACATCGTATTTGGCAAGAAGGCCCGTCACGCAGGCATCGAGCATGCCTTCGAAAATCTCCTCGCCATTGGGCAAGAGCACTGCCGGGTTACGCATGAGGTGGCCGACATTGCGGATCAGCATCACCACGCGCCCCTTGAGGGTGAGCGCTGAGCCATCATAGCAGGTGTAGACCCGATCGTCGGCCAGGCCGCGACTGACAGTCTTACCGCCCTTTTGGAAGTCCGTGGTGAGGTCACCTTTCACGAGGCCCAAATAGTTGGCGTAGACCTCGGCTTTGTCCTCGCCATCCACCGCCGCGACGGAGTCTTCACAGTCCATGATCGTGGTGATGGCGCTTTCGAGGATGATGTCCGCGAGACCAGAGGGGTCTTCTTGGCCAATGGCGTGGCGACGGTCGATCATCAACTCAGCATGCAGATTGTTGTTACGCAACAGCACCGCGGTCGGCGCCGGCCGATCGCCCTGGAACCCGCGGAACGCAGATGGATCCTGAAGGCTCGCTTCGCTTCCACCGAGATCGGCAACCAAGGTCTGACCGTCGATTTTGTACCCCTTCACCTGTTCGTGGCTTCCTGTCGTGAGCGGGAAATGCGCATCGAGGAAGGCCTTGGCAAAGGCGATCACCTTGGCGCCGCGCACGGGGTTGTAGCCGCCGCCTTTTTCCGCGCCGCCATCTTCTGGGATGGCATCGGTGCCGTAGAGCGCATCATAAAGGCTACCCCAACGGGCATTGGCCGCGTTCAGCGCATAGCGCGCGTTCTTCACCGGAACGACGAGTTGGGGGCCTGAGATCTGCGAGATTTCAGGGTCCACGCCGGTGGTTTCAATGGTGAAACTCGGGCCTTCAGGAACAATATAGCCAATGGCACGAAGGAATTGTTCTTGCGCCTCCGGTCCCTTGTCGCCGCCCTCCGTGTACCACGTATCGATCTGGGTCTGAAGCGCTTTGCGCTTATCGAGAAGGGCCTGGTTGGTGGCCGTGTGGTCCTCGGTGATTTTTGCCACGGCCCGCCAGAAGTCTTCAGCGCCCATGCCGGCGCCGGTGGCTGCACCCTCAATGAAATCGAAAAGCGGCTGAGAAACAGAAAGACCGGCAACCGGCACATAATCGGACATAAAGGACCTCGAAACTTGCTCGCGCGGAGCTAGCGGACCGGGTCCTTTATGTCCAAGGGTCTACTTGCCGCCGAAGGCTTGGAGGGCCGCCGGAGCGATCTCATCACCGCGTTCCTGCACAAAATGGCCGCCGCCTTTGATCAACACAGGGTCAGGACAGCCCTTGATGAGGTCACGCATACGTTCCATCAGCGGTACCCCGAGGACGGGATCTTGGTCGCCAACGGCCATGAATGTGTCGCCGTCCCATGCGTTCCAGAACTCAATCGCACGCTGACTGATGGCGTAGCCGTCCATATCGCTTTTCCATGGCACGAGCGTCGGGAAAACGAGAGCCCCCGCTTGGTAGGTCTCATCGGGGAAGGGCGCGTCGTAAGCTGCGACCTCCTCCGGGCTCAATTCCGCGCCGCAGCCCCGGGCGATGATGCCGCCGCAATTCATCGATGGACGGCTTTGGGAAAACGCGTGCCAGCCCCCAAACCCCGTTGTTGGCGCGGTGTCCTCAGGGCGCTCGAAAAGGTCTTTGGCCACCACGCTGGCTTCAGGTTCCATGGGGAGGGCGGTGTTCATGATGATGAGCCGCTTATAGCGCTCAGGCGCCTCCATCGGGAGCGTCAGCCCAAGGATGCCGCCCCAGTCTTGGACGACCAGCGTGACGTTTTGCAGGTCCATCTTCTCCACCAGCGCCAGCAGCGCATTGCGATGAAACGTATAAGAATAGTCGTCTCTCTGCTTTGGTTTGTCCGACCGGCCGAAGCCAAAAAGATCCGGCGCGACACAGCGGCCCCCTGCCTCGAGGAAATAGGGAATCATTTTGCGATAGAGATAGGACCAACTCGGCTCGCCATGCAGGCAGAGAAAGACGGGGGCGTCCTTGGGGCCTTCGTCGATCACGGCCATGCGCAAGCCTTCGTAACCGGATAGGTCGTCCACGTAGTGGGGTTGATAGGGAAAACCGGGCAAATTATCGAACCGGTCATCGGGTGTTCTCAGTGCTTCAATAGGCATCTGGTGTCTCCATATTTTGCCAAAGACCCTAGGGACCCAAGGAAAAGAGACCAGCGATTGTTGCACTGGGTGCAAAACGAACCCCGCCTATCTCTTAGCCATGACGCCGCGCGATGCCATCTTGCACCTCCTTCGCCAAAGACGGCGAGACGCATCGATCTGCCCCTCGGAGGCGGCGCGGCTGGTCGGTGATGTCGAGACGTGGCGTGATGCCATGGGCCCTGTCCGCGACGCCGCGCGCGATCTGGTGTCGGAAGGATTGATCCTTGTCACCCAGCGAGGATCTGTGGTGGATCCTATACTGGCAAAAGGACCTATTCGATTGAGGCTGTGCGAGCGCCATGAGTCATCCAAAACATAAGAGCAATGGCGCTGCTATTCGGCTGGCCACCTACGGGACGTTGGTCCCGGGTGAAGTCAATGCGCATCAGCTCGAGGCGCTTTCGGGACGGTGGTCAAAAGGCATCGTGCACGGCCATTTGATCGAGGAAGGTTGGGGTGCGGACCATGGATGCCCGGCGATGACGCCGGACCCGAACGGTCCAACGATCGACGTGCACGTCTTTGAGTCGCACGATCTTCCTGCCCATTGGAGCCGTCTTGATGCCTTTGAGGGTGACGAGTACCAGCGCGTACCCATCCAGGTGACCATGGATGAGGGCGATGTCGAAGCCTCGATTTATGCTCTCAGAACCTGATCAAAGCCGGTCATGCGCGAAGGAAATACCATGCCTGCTCCGTCAACCGATGACGTTGAAACACTGATCCGCGAGGCATCGGATCGCTTTGTGATGCCGCGGTTTCGGGCTCTTGGTGACGGCGACGTCTTGGAAAAAGACGGCCCGATGGATCTGGTCACCGTCGCGGACCGGGAGGCAGAGGTTTTTCTCACCGAACAGCTTGAGCGGCTGGTCCCCGGATCCCGTGTCATCGGCGAAGAGGCGGTGAGCCAAGGGCTGACTTCGCAAGATCTGTTGCTTGAGAACCGAGACCTTTGGCTCGTCGATCCCGTCGATGGGACCTATAATTTTGTGCAGGGCTCGGATCGTTTCGGGGTGATGGTCGCTTTCCTGCGCGCAGGCGAGACCACAAAGTCCTGGATCTTGCTGCCGGTCGATGGTCGCTGCGCTGTCGCCGAGAAGGGAGCTGGAGCTTTTTTTGGCGACGAGCGGATGGTGCCTAGGATGGGGGTACCCTTCTCCGGTGCGACCGGTGATTACAGCAAAGTCTATGTGGAGGAGCCGCACCGAAGCATCCTTGATGCCGGCGTCGCAAAATCCGCTGGCACCCATCAAGGCCGGTGCTCAGCGCACGGTTATAGCGCGTTGGCGCGGGGGGAAATCGACTATTTTGTTCAGTATATCATGACCCCTTGGGACCATGCTGCCGGACAATTGATCGTTGAGGAAGCGGGCGGCCGTTTTGCCTTGATGCCATCCGGTGAGCGCTACCGCCCCGTTCCTCGCAGGAACGAACCGATGTTGATCACAGGTGACGCTTCGATGTGGGATGCGTATGCGCGCCAATTGATGGCAGGCTAAGGCTCTTTGCGTCTGCGGCGAGCATCCCTAGATGCAAGGGCCGATTGTTCGATGAGGAAGACCATGACCGAGACCACGCGCCTTGATACCCATGCAGAGAGCCCAGAAGCGGCCCGACCAGCGATGGCCGTTGACAAGCACTTGTTCGAGTCGCGCCAGGTCCTCATCGTTGGCGAAATTTCGATGGACCTTGCGAAGAGCGTTTGCCAACGCCTCTTGGCCTTGGCGCAAGCATCGGATGATCCGATCACGGTGATGGTCTCGTCACCTGGGGGGCATGTCGAGTCCGGTGACATGATCCACGACATGATCCAGTTCATCAAACCCAAGGTGAACATCGTTGGCTCGGGCTGGGTCGCCTCAGCTGGTGCTCTGATTTATGTTGCCGTGCCGAAGGAACGTCGTTTCTGCACAGCGAACACGCGCTTCCTTCTGCACCAACCATCGGGCGGTGCAGGCGGTCAGGCTTCGGACATTGAGATCCAGGCGCGCGAGATCGTCAAAATGAAAGAGCGCCTCAACAAGATCTTTGCCGCGGCCACCGGGCAACCGCTGGAGAAGGTCGAGAAAGACACTGACCGCGACTATTGGATGAGCCCGGACGAAGCGATCGAATATGGCCTTGTCGGAAAAGTCGTCAGCAGCGCGGGCGATGTGGGGTAAGCACGTCGAAGCCGTCAACTCTGACCCGGCATGTACTGGAGTGGGTCGGCATCCCCATAGGCGACAAATGCAACGTACACGAAGAACACGATAAAAATCACGAAAATCAGATAGCGTAAACGCAAGATATTGGGCGTCACCTTTCGAACCCAGGTGACGTCCAGCTTGTACTTCTCGCGGTGGCCTATTCCTGTTTCCAGTTCGATTGAGCGCATGTAACGCGAAATGATATAGATATTGCTCGTGAGACGGATTGCTGTCGTCCATGCCAAGATCGACAGGATCGCTCCGCTCACAGCCGACGTAAACCGGACCAAAGGCTCGAAGTTACCAGCACCCAGCGACACGCCGGCGAGTGGAAGCAAGATCGCCAGAATCGGCGCGGTGGACGTGTACATCAGCCGTTCGTAGTGCAACAGATTTTGAAAAAGCCGATCATAGTCCGAATTGATTTGCTCTCGATCCTGATCAAGATTTGGCTGTTGGCGAGGGGTCTTGGTCATTGTCTGCATGGCGAATGGTTAGTCCGTGAAGGTGACAGTTGATTGGCGACGTCGATCGACGGCCAGTTCCAAGACGTCGGGTCGGCTGTAGTGGCCGACCGGGTCCATGGTCTGGCGTTCCCGGCGGACGGCGGCGTGGTCGATGGTGGCGATCAGCAGGGCCTCTTTGTCGTTCACCGGCGGGATCAGGAACGCGCCATCAGGCCCGGCGATACAGGAGCCGCCTCGGGCAAGCCAACCGCCAGACGATCGGATGGCCTCGGCGCCCGGAAGATCGAGCACCATATCCTCCGCCTGCATCACGCTGGAGACCGAAAGAGCAAAGCTCCGCCCCTCGCGCGCGATAAAGGGCGTGATTTGCTCTGTGTTTTGCGGCCCCCCAGGCCAGGCCGCCACATGGAGATCCTCGCCTTGACCATAGAGGGATGCACGGGCGAGGGGCAGCCAATTCTCCCAGCAATTGAGACCCCCAGCTGTGAAGGCGCCCAATTGATGAACGCGCAGGCCGTGACCATCGCCTTGACCCCAAACCAGGCGCTCTTCATAGGTGGGTTGCAGCTTTCTGTGGACGGAGCGAACCTCACCGCGCTGATCGATGTAAACGAGCGAGCAGTAAAGCGTGTGCCCACCACGATCGGGCGCGCGTTCCATCGTACCGACATAAACGGCTGTCTTCGTGGCCTTGGCGATATCTTGGACAGGCTTGAGGTCGCCGCGTTCGATCACCACGCCTTGGTCGAGATAATGCGCATACCACTCTTTTTGCCGGTCGCTCTCAAACCGCGCGCCATCAGTCCGCTCCACCCAAAAAGGATAGCCAGGCAGCAGCCCTTCGCCAAAGCTGATCAGGTCCGCCCCTTCATCAGCGGCGCGCGCGACGGTCTCGGCGATCTTCTCAGTCGTCGCCTGACGATCGAGGAAAACCGGCGTGATCTGACCGAGCGCGACGGTGAGGGCGTCACTGTCTTTCGGGGAAAGCGGGTTATCGGGGCGAACGATGTCCATGACCCTTTGGGCGCCTCCGATCGCTCCCCGTCAAGTCAGCCGCGGGCGAGTTTCGCGCCCTTGAGTCCGAGGATAAGGAACGCGGGTAGCGCGAAAGCGCCCGCGACAGCGAAGGCCTCTGTGTTGCCGATAAAAGCGAGCCCAAAACCGGCTGCAGCTATCATGTTGGACAGCCCGCCGAGACCGAGGATGATCTTCCACACCATGTTCTCTTGGAACATGGCTTCAGCTGATAACGCGATGGCGAAGCCCAAATGGTAGAGAAAGCCGCCTGCGTAGAAAAACATCGTCGTTGCGCCGATCATCACGGTGAGCAGATTGAGATCAACTGTCTCAGCAAAGACGAGTTCTTTGTATCCCCCAAGCATGATCGGATACTCTGTTGCCGCGATCAGGACTCCAGCCGCTGCCAGCGCCCAACCCGCGACACCGACGCGGTGGGGGACCATCGCGATGGCGCCGGCGGCCATGAGGCCCATCGCCATGATCTCAAACCTCCACCCCAAAGCCAAAGCATCGAAGTTCTCTTTGATGAAGGCCGCGCGCTCGGCCATGGTCGAACCGCTATCCAATCGCCCCATGATGCTCACATAGTCGATAATAATGAACGGCATAGAGAAGGCGCCGAGCATGAGAAAAATGCCAGCGAGGCGGTGGCCGCTGCTATGTGTCTGATCCATGGGTCCCCCATCAACAGCCCAAGGTTAGCGGACGCTGGTTGCCCAGCAACCCCCAACGGTCAGTCCTCAATCAGTGTGCAAGGGTTTCGCCAAAGGCGGACTTGGGTGTTCCCAGAGCTCATGTCTGGTTTCACCAGCTTTTCACCCTTCAGCGCAGCCGACAACTAATCATTATCGGACACCGCCTCGTCATCGATTTGCACCGCGTACCGACAGACTTCTGCAACATCGGAGAGATGTCTTACAGCGTCCTGCGCCTCTTCACGCTTATACCGCCTAGCAAGCGCAACAACGCCTTCTCCCATCTTCCGGTAGATCGGTGCAATCTCCTGAAAGACCCGTGGCGTTGCTTCAATCAAAAGACCGCGCCGGTCCGTAGGGTGAGGTTTTCTTTTGACAAAGCCTTTTCCTTCCAGGCGATCAAGGAGAGTGGTCACGCTGCCCGTTGTGAGGCCCAAGGCGGTTGCAATGGCCTTTGCCGTGATCGGCCCTGTTTCGAGCAGGTTGAGGCAGCGAAGGTCGTTGCGTGTGATCCCGACACTCTCCGCAACATGGGCATCAAGCGCGTCGACAGCAGCATGAAGCTCCCGGCACGCCTTTACGAGACCATAGGGATCAGAAGGCGGTGCAAGATCATGGACAGAGGGTTTCGTCATTGTTCCATATTACCGTATATTATTTGATTGACAAGTTGCTTGATCATCAAGCAATATCACGGCATCCTAAAGGAGAAAGCCATGCTTATCGTCGCCATTTCTGCAGGTTTAGCCATTGCCTTGCTCGGCATAATGTTCTTTACACCCCGTGTTATCGAGTATATTGAGACGATTGATTACCTGAATTCTTAAGGCGATCGTATGCAGAGTAAAATAAATAACCACCTGCTACAATCCCTAGTATTTCAAAGCTAA